>QZLE01000152.1 GCA_004796365.1 Gammaproteobacteria bacterium
ATTAGAATGTTCGCAGATATGTATCCAGATGAAGTTGCTGCAATGGTTTATGTTGATGGATCGCATGAAGACTATTACACCTATCTTCAATCTACAATGACTGAAGAAGAGTGGCAGGAACTTAAACAAAAAGAAGCTCAACAAATGGCATTTGCACCTGAAGCAATTAAGCAGGAAAAAGCTCTATTTAGTGTTAGTGAAGAACAAGTCAGAAATACTGTAATTCCAGATGTTCCATTTATTGCTCTATCTAGTTCTAAAACATCACCTCCTTATGTTACTGAAGAGGTTATTGAAACATTTCAAGGAATGCATGCAAGCCTGGTTGAACAAGTATCGCCAGAAAACGGTATACATATAATTGTTGAGGATACTGGTCATAATATTGCAACTGAAAACCCTGAAGCTGTTATTGATGCAATCAAAACTGCTTTAGAGATGGTTGAGTAAAAATCAGAATAAAAAGTTAACTTTAACAGCCCTCTTTTTTATTCTATAAAGAGGGCTGTTTATATTTTGACTCTCAACTACTACGCACACAAAAAACAAAAACAATGAGTCACATTCTATTAAAAAATGTTCTGTTCTAATTGAACCGGACAGGATTACAGCGCATCGCAGACTGCAGAAGCAGTAGGTATAGATAAAAGGCTGATTTATAGCTGGATTAATAAGACAGCAAATGACAATAGTGAAGATGTATATCTAATACACTTACCTATAGTTTTTATTCCAACCTATTCTTTTGCTTTACTAATTACAAAACGCTTAAATGGTTGAATGATTACCTCATTAACCTCTCCGAGTCTGTTGCTATCTAATATCTCTACAAACCAAATATATTGCTCATCTTGTTTTAAGGTCGCGTAAGCGGTAATGCTGTCCTCATTTAACCCACTATCTTTGATGCCACTTTTAAAGAATATGTTCTTATGAAAAATGGTGTCTTTTAAAAAGTTTCCACCATCGATATCCTTGGCCAACCAAAAGCTATAGTAGGCATCACCACTAACCCTATTCCAGTTAAAATCCAGTTTGCGCAGTGAATCTTCAGTAGTTGTAACCTCACCTTCAGGTGTAAATTTGTGCTTCAGTTCTTTGTACCTATTTAAAAGATGGCTTGTATCTTTAAGTGTTTTGCTACGCTTTTCTGACTTTCCATTTTTTAGATTTATAGTTACTGTATAGGAACCATTTTCTAATGGTCCATTGGTTTCGAAACCTTGGTAATATAAAACAGGTCGAAACGGAGCATAACCATTAAGTTTTTTACGTTCGTATGGGCTATAGGGGTTAATCTTAAATGAGTAATTATTTGGACCCTCTACATCTATTGATTGGATATCATCTGGGCCAACCTCCATCTGATTCAGGAATACAGCCATTTTTCCCATTCTGGTTTTATCTAGACGAGAATCTTTTTTCTCTGCAGTATCGTCACCATATATATCCCAATATGCGTTACAAACAATAAAACTATTTATTAACCTGCCGTTAGCTTCTGCAGCAAGTATTGATGTCGAAAACAATAGCCCAAATATCAATAAAGTTGTAATTCGCAAAAACATAGCAATCCCCTCCTTTTTGAAGTTATTCCTCTATTTTGATATGCCTTGTATTTGCTTACAAATGAAAGAAATTAGTTAAGCGTTGAATGTTTTTCACCAATCATTCACTCCATTGCTTATCCAATACCACAAAATAAATTTGCAAAAAACATGTTTAAGTATAAAAAATGTAATGCAGATGACCTAATAGCTTCAATTTCCAACTCAAGCTTCTCTAATTGTTTTTCCCCTATATAATATTCAGCATTCTAAAACTTGATGATCTAAACTATAACCATCCGGGCAAACGGGTGCAAAATAGAAGGGAATGAACAATGAAAAAAATAGCAGTTATCCTATCCGGCTGCGGCGTATTTGACGGTTCAGAAATACAAGAATCAGTTATTACACTGCTGGAAATTGAACAGCAAGGTGCCAACTACCAATGCTTCGCCCCTGATATTGAGCAGCTTCACGTAATCAACCACCTAACCGGAGAGGTTGCAGCAGGTGAAACTCGCAATGTACTAGTAGAGTCTGCCCGCATAGCACGTGGAAATATTCAAGACGTAACCAAAATCGATGTTAATGCCTTTGATGCAATCATACTACCAGGCGGCTTCGGTGCTGCTAAAAACCTCTCTGATTTTGCCCTGGTAGGCCCTCAAGCCAAGGTGCAGGCAGATGTAGTAAGTGCGGTTCAGTCATTTAAGAAAGCAGATAAACCAATAGGCCTAATATGTATCACACCAGCCCTTACACCACTTCTATTAGGTGAAGGTGTAGTTTGCACCATAGGTAGCGACAAAGGTACCGCTGATGCAATCACTGCAATGGGAGGCATACACCAAACATGCGCTGTGGATGACATCGTAATCGACAATAACAACAAGCTAGTAACCACACCAGCCTATATGCTAGCGGAAAATATAACCCAAATAGCTAGTGGCATTCGCAAGCTTGTGCAGCAAGTGGTGAGTATGAGTTAGTTTGGGATTCGGTTAACGGTGGGCAGTGCCCACCCTATACAACTAGTACAAGAATTATTAGTATTGTATGGCTAAGTAATAATAAAAGGAAATAATATGGGGTTAGATGGCGTTGAACTAATAATGGCTGTTGAAGAGGAATTTGAATTAGTAATCCTAGATGAAGAAGCAGGAAATGTTAGAACCCCAGGGGATCTAACTGACCTAGTATATTCAAAACTTAGAAAAAACAGGTCTGACCCATGCCAATCCCAGCATGCATTTTATGTTGTTAGGAATGTCCTAATTGAGGTATTGGGAGTCAGAAAGGATCAAATCAAACCTTATACAAATCTTTGTACGCTAATCCCAAAAGATAATCGCAAGAAAATATTTCAGGACGTTATCTCTTCAATCTCTAATGGGGAAACTGTCTATACCGAATTAGTAAGATCAGAAAAAATTCAGCTTTTAATCTTATCCATAATGGCTATATTTTTTTTCACCATTCTTTTTCTTACCA
>QZLE01000121.1 GCA_004796365.1 Gammaproteobacteria bacterium
CAGAAGCCCTGCAAATTATACAAGATGGAATAGAGTGGAATTATCAATATGCTAACTTCTGCTACTACTGCAGTGTTACTTCTACTGAGTCAAATGTTGGGCGTTCTGGTACTGGACTAACACTTGTAGATCCAATTGTCTGGTACGCGCTGAATACAAATCAACATCATTATGCAGAGCACGCAATTGATTATGCAGAAAATGAAAGTTATGGAAATTTTTCAGCATGGACCGGTCAGTATGAATCGCGCCTATATACTCATTATCAAGATCTACAGTCAGGCTTATCCGGTGAAGATGGAAATGATAGCAGTAATGATGATGGCTCTAACGAAGACAGCAGCGGCAATGATTACAACAATGATAATGCAAATGATAATAACAACGGTATTATTAATGAAGTAGCCGATTTAGCCCCAAACCAACTCTACTATGCGGGATTCTTAGATTGTGGGGAAAACAGCTGTAGTGGAATAACTGCATTTAGTGGGATGCTATACGATCCTAATCAGCATCAAATGGTGATTTTTGGGGGCGGGCACGCAGCGACTATGAATGACGATATTATGCGGTTAGATCTGTCCGATTTTACCTGGAAATCTTCATATACTCCAACGGCATGTGATGATATGACACCTGATAACTGGGACGGAGGCACTTCATCGTGGGCCTCATCCGGGTTACCAGCTGCCCGCCATACTTACGATATGATGGTCATTTCCGAGCACTCTAACGAATTAATTCTTCTGCGCCCCGCCGATTGGCAAGGTGGATATTGCGTCACAACAGAAGATAGCATATTGGGTGGTTCAGGGTTGTCACATTTTGATTTCGATACAAACAGTTGGAATAATCAGCAATTTGATTACCCTTGGTCATCATTAGGAAGTGCTGAATATGATCCGATAAGCCAAGATGTAATAGTTGTTGATGGTAATAATATCTTTGTTTACGACCCTGTTTCACAAATTACAGTAGCGCAAATCGCACATAACCAATCAGGGCTTCATTATGATAAGAACCTAGTTTATTACCCACCGCTTGATCGGTTTTACTACTTTGTATCTGGATCATCTGTATTCGAGCTCATCGTTGATCGAGATAACTGGAGCAGTTCAATACTATCTGAAATATCTGTTTCTGGAGATATCCCAAATTTTCCACATACGGCATTTGCCTATGATCAAGCCAACCAGTTATTAGGCGGAGGTGTAAGCAATGGAAAATTTTACGCATTCCGCCCGGAAACAGGAGAGTGGTTAAGCAAAACCATTGAACTGGAAAACCCAGATTATCAAGCTTCCTGGTCAGCCCAAGTTCTTGACAGCCATGCGCTGGATTACGATCCAATTAACAATGTATATGTATTTATTACAACTCAATCAGGTGTTTCGGCACAGAGAACTTGGATATATCGGTGGTAAGACTGTAGCTGTTAACACAATGGGATATTTGTTTGTGATACTAATGTAAAATAGTAGGTCAAACTTGTAGATGAATTGCCATGAACCTTAAATGCCTTTCTTTCAAATTGGAATAATTGATAGATCGAAACTGACTCAATCTTTTAACAGTTTTGGAGTTGGTTTACTCATGCTAATATATCTGCGGTTTGAGAATTATTAGAAAGCAAAAAGTATTTATTAAAGGGATCTCCATGGTAGATAAGAGCAAAGGTACCTTATATATAGTTTCTGCTCCTTCCGGTGCGGGTAAGACAAGTCTACTCAAGGAGTTGCTTAAAAAGGAAGATCTTGAAGTTGAGCTCTCGGTTTCGCATACAACCAGGGCGCGGCGCGAAGGTGAAACTCACGGGCAGGAGTACTATTTTGTATCGATTGATGAGTTTCAGACAATGGTGCAGCACGATGACTTTCTTGAACATGCTCAGGTTTTTGATAACTACTATGGCACATCAAAATCAGGGGTGCTGAAGAAGATCGATCTGGGCATTGATGTGGTTTTGGAAATCGACTGGCAGGGAGCGCGCCAAGTGCGTGAGGCGATACCTGATGCAGTTTCTGTATATATATTGCCACCCTCTGTGGAGGAGTTGGAAAATAGGCTGCGCGGTCGTGGTCAGGATAGCGACGAGACTATTCAACGTAGAATGCGCGATGCTTTCAGTGAGATATCTCATTACAACGAATATGACTACGTGATCATCAATGATCAGTTTGAAGTTGCCTTGGAAGAATTGCGGATTGTGATGCTTGCGCAGCGCTTGCGCCTGGATAGGCAGTTGGAAAAGCTGGATGTGCTGTTGTCTGGGATTAAATAACCAATTGAACTTTATTGCAGAACGGGTAAAATTCATGGTTTGCTATATTAAAAATGAATTTTTGGAGTAATTATGGCTCGTGTAACTGTAGAAGACTGCCTTGATAATGTAGATAACCGTTTTCAGCTTGTTTTGGTAGCAAGCAAAAGAGCGCGTCAGATCGCTATGGGTGCAGACCCAATGGTTGAATGGGATCGCGATAAGCCGACAGTAGTCGCTCTGCGTGAAATTGCAGAAGATTTTGTTGGACCGAGCATTCTCGATGAGCCGGATCATTCGGCTCCGGCTGTTTAAGCAGCTGAGATTCACCAAAGCTTTAGGTTCGTCGAAAATATAGTTTTTATGAGCTATCCTTAGGTTAAGAGTTTTCGCAAGAAGAGCTTTTGGTATTTAGAGCTAAGGAAAAATCAGAAAGATGCCAGTGCAGGCCCTGTCTGCACTGGTTTTTCTTTTTTATGAAATAAATCTGAATAATATGTGTTGTAATTTTATATCATCTATTAAGTATGAATAAAGGAACTGAAATAAATGCCGAACAGGAAGAGGTGTTACTGACACCGGAACCCCTGTTTAGAAGGCTCATTACTCTCACGTCCGAGTACCTTCCGGTTGAGGCTGAAGAGCTATTGCTGGAGGCATTTCAGTTCTCGCGTAAGCATCATGCCGGGCAGTATCGCAAATCTGGTGAAGAATATGTAACCCACCCATTAGCAGTGGCGATAATTCTAGCCGAGATGCATATGGATCCGGAGAGTATAGCTGCATCAATATTGCACGACATTATTGAAGATACCGAGATAAACAAACAGCAGCTGGCTGCTGAGTTTGGAGAGAGTATTGCCGAGCTGGTAGATGGCGTCACCAAACTTACTCAAATCCACTTCGAAGATAAGGCTGTAGCGCAGGCAGAGAACTTTCGCAAGATGGTGTTGGCAATGGCGGATGATATCCGCGTAATTCAGATCAAACTTGCCGATCGCCTGCACAATATGCGTACTCTCGGTTCGATGCCGCGTAAGAAAAAGATCCGTATCTCCAAAGAAACTCTGGATATCTATGCTCCGGTTGCTAGTAGATTGGGGATGAATACCATCCGTATCGAGCTGGAAGATCTTTGCTTTGAAACCATCCATCCAATGCGTGCACGTGTGCTGCGTGATCGTGTAAAAAAGGTTCGCGGTAATCGCAAGGAGGTGGTTTCCAAGATAAAGGAATCAATTCAGTTGCGCTTGGAACAGGAAGGGATCAACGGTAAGGTTTATGGCAGAGAAAAACACCTTTACAGTCTGTACAAAAAGATGCACAACAAGGCCCTGTCATTTGCAGATGTCCTGGATGTATTTGCCTTCAGAGTTGTAGTTGATACCGTCGATACCTGTTATCGAACTCTTGGATCGGTGCACAATTTATATAAGCCTGTTCCGGGAAAATTTAAGGATTATGTGGCGATTCCCAAGGCCAATGGTTATCAGTCTTTGCATACGGTTTTGTTTGGGCCGCGCGGGGTTCCGATTGAGATTCAGATTCGTTCGGAAGATATGCAGAAAGTTGCGGATTCAGGGATTGCTGCGCATTGGCTCTATAAGAGCAAGGGTGAAACATCAGGTTCCGGCAGTCAGGCCCATGATCGCGCGCGAGAGTGGGTTCGCGGCCTGCTGGAGATGCAGCAAAGCTCCGGTAACTCTTTGGAGTTTATTGAAAGTGTAAAGATCGATCTATTCCCGGATGAGGTTTATGTATTTACGCCGCGCGGCGATATTATCGAGCTTCCACGCGGTGCGACCCCGGTTGATTTTGCCTATGCGGTGCATTCAGATATTGGTGATACCTGTCTTGCCGCCAAAGTTGATAAACGCCTGGTGCCGTTGCGAACAACCCTGCAGACTGGGCAGACGGTTGAGATTATCTCGGCGCCAGGAACCAAGCCAAATGCAATCTGGCTCGATTTTGTTATAACCGCAAAGGCACGCTCTGCTATTCGCCACTATTTGAAAAAACTTAAACAGGATGATGCGGTAAGTCTTGGGCGCCGCCTAGTGGATAAGGCATTAGCTGCTTATGAGACCTCAATTGATGAGATTTCGCAGCAGCAGATGGTGGAATACCTGGAGTCAGCTGAAATCAGTGATCTGGATGAGCTGTTTGAGAGTGTTGGCTTGGGTAAAAGTATCCCGATGCTGGTTGCTAAAAGATTGATTAATCCCGCAGACGAGATCGATACCGATTTCAAACACGAGGATCGTCGTGCCCATAGTCGTGGTCGCCCTTTGTTGATCAAGGGCACTGAAGGGATGGTGGTAACCTTTGGGCGTTGCTGCTATCCGATTCCCGGTGATCATATTGTGGGATATGCTAGCAGTGGACGTGGGGTGGTTGTGCACCGGCGCAATTGTAACAACCTGAAAGAGATTGATAAAAAACCGCAAAACTGGGTGGATGTACAGTGGGCGGATGAGATTGGCAAGGAGTTTCCTGTTAATGTGCGCCTGGATGTAACCAATCAACGCGGGGTGTTGGGAAGCCTGGCAGTAACTATCTCTGATACCGGCGCCAATATCGAAAATGTACATGTGGAAGAGAAAGAAAGGGAAGGGATGATAGCTACTCTGCACTTTACCATAGCGGTAAAAGACAGAACTCATCTTGCCCGGGTCATGCGCAGGTTGCATGCAGTGCCGACAGTGCTTAGAGTGCATCGTTGCGGAGCTTAATGATTTATTAATGCTGATCCCTTAATTCTATATCTATGGTAAGCTATAGAGTGCCAAAACCCCCATCGCAAGCGCAGCTAAGAAAAGATATACATAGCGGTTATTTGTTTATGAATGCGCAAATAATATTTGATTGAGTAAAGAAGTGAATCGAACCGATCAGCTGTGCGGATTGAATTTGAGGGTAGCCCAAGGCCAAGTTTGCGGAGTTGTAATTTTTCTTCGTTTTTTGCCAGCGCAAACATGAAAGCGCTTGTCGGTGCGTGTGCCGACATAAAAAGACAATGTTTTTTTAGGGGTATTTATGAAAATCCTTGTTACCGGCGGGGCCGGATATATTGGTAGTCATACAGTTGTTGAATTATTAGAAACAGACTACGAAGTAGTAGTTATCGATAATCTTTCCAATAGTTCAGAAGAACCCCTGCGCAGAGTAGAGCAAATAACCGGCAAAAGTGTAGATTTTATTCAGGGTAATATTTTGGATGGCGAGTTGCTTGATCAGATTTTCTCACAGGACAAGATCGATTCGGTAATCCATTTTGCCGGACTTAAGGCGGTGGGAGAGTCAGTACAGATCCCGCTAAAATATTACGAAAACAATATCTCCGGCACAGTGGTTTTGTGTGAGGCGATGGCACGAAATGGAGTAAAGAATATTGTATTTAGCTCCTCGGCAACTGTATATGGAGACCCGCATGCCGTACCGATAACAGAAAATTTTCCAACTAGTGCTACCAACCCATACGGGCGTTCCAAGTTGTTTATCGAAGAGATTCTGCGCGATATTTATGTGTCTGATAATGACTGGAACATTGCCTTGCTGCGATACTTTAATCCTGTAGGGGCGCATAAGTCCGGACGGATCGGTGAAGATCCAAATGGTATTCCCAATAACCTTATGCCGTTCATTTCGCAGGTGGCGGTGGGAAAACTGCCTCTATTAAGTGTTTTTGGTGATGATTATGATACCCATGATGGGACAGGTGTGCGCGATTATATTCATGTGGTTGACCTTTCGCAGGGGCACCTTAAGGCGGTTGAGCGTTTGCAGGATAACCCCGGGATTGTCACTTATAATCTTGGTACTGGAAAAGGATATTCAGTTCTCGAGATGGTGGAAGCCTTCAAAAATATTAGCGGGAAGGATGTTCCGTATAAGATAGTAGAACGTCGTCCAGGGGATATTGCGTCGTGCTATGCAGATCCTAGCTATGCCGCAAAAGAGCTTGGGTGGAAGGCCGAAAGGGGGATAGACGAAATGATGGAGGATGCGTGGAGGTGGCAGAGTCAAAATCCACAGGGATATTAATTCGGGTCTAATAAAGATATTTTCCTAATTGCTCCTTCAGACATCCAAATATATAATTCCACAAAATTTTTGGTTAAAAACGGGGTAAAAATGTCGCAGGTATCCATCATTAATAAAAGCAGTGCCACTAACGCTATAGCGTTAGCTATCCTGATAGCCTCATTTTATTGTCCATACTATCCAGAGCAGCTTTTCTCTATAGGTGTTTTTGCTCTAGCTGGGGCAATAACTAACTGGCTTGCGGTTTATATGTTATTTGAAAAAATTCCTCTGCTTTATGGTTCTGGGGTGATACCGAATCGCTTTGAAGAGTTTAAGGGTGCAATAAAAAATCTGGTGATGGAACAGTTTTTTAGCAAGGAAAATGTTGAACAATTCTTTAATGCTGAGAAATCAGGTGATATCAACTTTGATTCCGTGATTGAAGCTATAGATTTTGAAAAGTTATTCGAGAACCTTGTTGATGCGATCATGACCTCTTCATTTGGAAATATGCTGGGGATGTTTGGCGGGCGCGATGCGCTTGGGCCACTGAAAGAACCGGTAATTGAAAAGCTAAAAATTGCCTTTCACGACATGGCGCAGAGCGATGCTGTAGTTGAGGCGCTGAAGAAAAAATTCTCTGCCGGCATAGCCTCAAAAGACGTAGTGGGGCAGATCGAAAATATCGTCGATAAACGGTTGGATGAATTAACCCCGCAGCATGTTAAAGAGATCGTGCAGAAGATGATTCGCACTCACCTTGGTTGGCTGGTGGTCTGGGGGGGAGTCTTTGGTGGTTTGATTGGATTAGCATTTAACTTGGTTGAGATATATGTTTAATTTTCCAAGCCCGCTGAGCCGTTCGGCTTCGCTCAGGGTAAACTAAGGTCGAAGGGCAGTGGAAAATTAAACATCATATAAAGCAAGGAGAGACTTCGATTGCGCTCAGTCAGCTTGCTAAGCTATCACCCCAGCAACCACTCTCTCACTATTTCTATATGCTCATCACACATAAGTGGTGGTGCATGTCCAGCATCTTCAATGGTTAAAATGTCTGCCTTGGGACCAGTTTCATGCATGCGCTTAGCATCTTCTTTAGATAACACTACTGAATTTAGGCCATGAACCACTAGCGATGGAACATCTATCTGCTCCCAGTAATCCCAAATGTCCATACCATTTCTGCCAAGCTCATCAATTACTGAATAAGAGATAGCTGGGTCATATGCAAGGCGGTATTTACCGTTAACTTTTTCTCCAGCTGTATATTGGGCGATATGATTCCAATGCTCATCATCAAGATTTCCAAATGCTGCATATCTGGTTTTTAGATATTCTTTGATTTCATCAATGCTATTAAACATTGGAGTTGATCCTGTGCCCTCTGTGATTGCATCAAGCAATTTAGGGTCAAGATAGGGGGAAATATCGTTAAAGATGATTTTGCGGAATGGATGGTTTTCCTTTCCTGCCATCATAATGGCGATAGTTCCGCCAAGAGATGTTCCCAAATAGTCCACCTTATCAACTCCAAGGTAGGTAATTAAGGTATGAATATCTGATCTGTATTGGTAATAGCGATAAAGATCTTTATTGGTAAACCAGTCGCTTTTTCCTCTGCCTGGAAGGTCAAGGGCCACAACGCGGTATACGTCTGAAAGTGCCTTGCCGATATGATCAAAGTCGCGGGCGTTTCTCGTAAGGCCGTGAACGCAAACCAGCACGTTTTTGTTATTTGGATCGCCATACTGACGGCAATGAATCTTGTGGAATCCGTTTGGGTTAATGCTGCGAATGAAAAAATGTTCTGACATCTTTGTTGCTCGTTTATTGCGGTATGTTTTCTTATTGAGGTTAATGTTGCTTTAAGTATAGCTGGTGAAAAAGATTATAGATGTTTTTGGTCGGAATTATGCGATCCATCTCTCACTGGTATAGCTACATTTTATGGAAAATGAATGTTTATCAGTTGGTTGTAAATTGGTGTTATTTTCTATCAGGGACCTTTGTGGGGACAATGAATGGTGTCACAAAAATGCAGGTTGACCGTAGATGATTTTGTGGTTCGTGACGCTGTTCGCAAAATACTCAAAAAAGGCGCAAAGCCACAAAAAAGTAGCGATTTGATTTTAAATTTTAAGTGATTTCGCAGCAATGTTTTGCAACTCTATGATTTAACGAAAAAACCCCTAATTAATTGCCTGCTAATATTTGATATTGCTAGTCAAAAATCACGTAAGTTACTGTCTGAAAAAGGAGATTTCCCTCGAATCTCCTTGACATATAAGCGTTTACGAAACTATAGTGTTACAAAGTGGGATGAAGTGGAACAAAATGGATCTAATTGGGTCAAATTGGAAAAACAGGGTGAAAAGTGTTTTTTAGAGGATCAACAAATTTAAATCTAGATGCCAAAGGTAGGCTTAGTTTTCCAGCCCGCTACCGGGAGCGTCTGGCTGAAATTTGTGATGGTCACCTTGTAGTAACGGTTGATCTGAACAAGGATCCGTGTTTGCGAATTTACCCGCTACCTGATTGGCAGGAGATCGAGCAAAAGGTGATGTCTGCAGGGTCGACAAAGTCAATGCGCATTATTCAAAGATTCTTTGTTGGACAGGCAACAGAGTGTGATCTTGATGGAAATGGGCGTATTTTGGTGCCGCCAACACTGCGTGAGTATGCAAAGTTGGAAAAGAAGGCAGTTTTGGTTGGTCAGGGTAAAGGTTTTGAGCTTTGGAGCGAAGAGGCTTGGATAGAGCAGAATCAGGCGCTTATGGAAGAGGATCTAGAAATTCCAGATGTGTTTGGTGATCTGTCTCTATAGGCTGGATTTTTAGTCAAGGTTTCTTGGTTTAGCGCAGATCGAATAACAATGCCGGGTAATAAATAAGGCCACTTATGTGCAAGGATAGCTATTTACACGAGACGGTGTTGTTAAATGAGGCGGTTGAAGCGCTGAATATAGATGAGTCTGGAGTGTATGTCGATGGTACCTTTGGTAGAGGCGGGCATAGCCGTAAGATTATTGAAAAGCTTGGTGCAAATGGCAGATTGATTGTTGTTGATAAGGATCCGCAGGCGATCGCTACAGCACAGGAAATTTTTGCCGGAGATGAGCGTTGTCATGCATTTCATGGTTCGTTCGCAGATGTCGATGAATATATTGAAGCCCAGGGGTTGACAGGAAAGATTGATGGGGTATTGCTTGACCTTGGTGTTTCTTCTCCGCAGCTAGATGATGCGCAAAGGGGGTTTAGTTTTACCAATAATGGTCCGCTGGATATGCGGATGGATTCATCTAAAGGAGAAACTGCCGCGCAGTGGCTTGCAGCTGCAGATGCAAGAGATATTGCAGTAGTCCTAAAAGAGTATGGTGAAGAGCGTTTCGCCAAACGGATAGCGCAATTTATTGTTGAAAGAAGAGAAGAAGAGTCAATAACGACAACCGGACAGCTGGCATCGATTATATCCGATGCCATTCCTAGAAAGGAAAAGCATAAAAATCCGGCGACCAGATCGTTTCAGGCAATTCGAATCTATATCAATCGTGAATTGGATGATCTAAGGGAGTGCCTGGCTAAGACATTTGATGTTCTTGCTTTAGGTGGAAGGTTGGTAGTTATCAGCTTTCACTCGCTGGAAGATCGTATGGTAAAACGATTTATGCGTGATAATTCTACGGTTGGTAAATTGCCACCAGGGGTGCCGATAGTGCCCAAAGAGCTGGAGCCAAAGATGAAGTTGGCCGGAAAAGCAGTGAAGGCTGGCGCACAAGAAGTTGAGCAAAACCCCCGAGCAAGGAGTGCGGTTATGCGAGTAGCGGAGAGAATTAAATGAAAAGAGGGCTTGTTTTGACAGTCCTCTTTTTGTGCGTTCTGGCATCTGCCATTGGAGTGGTTTATGTCAAACATCAAAGTAGAGTGCTTTTTCATCATCAGCAGGATCTGATTAGTGAAAAGGAAAAGCTTGAGGTGGATTGGGGAAGGCTGCAGCTTGAGCAGAGTACGTGGGCAATGCATGGTCGTATAGACAGCATTGCCAGAGAAAGGCTGGGTATGTCTTTGCCGGAAACCGACGCAGTAGAGATGCTAAATTAGCATAACAACAAGCGCTTGACGCGCGTGTATAAACGGGAAGAGTTGTGGATAAGAAGGCAGCAGAAACAGAAGTAATCAGTTTTGTATGGCGCAGAAGGGTTGTGCTGCTGGTTATGCTATCAGCGGTAGTAGGGCTGGTTGCGCGCGCTGCTGATCTGCAGATTCGTGATAAAGAGTTTTTACAAAATCAGGGTGATGTGCGTCATATGCGTACGGTAGAAGTGCCGGCATATCGCGGAGCTATAGTAGATAAGTTTGGAGAACCGTTGGCAATAAGTACCCCGGTTGACTCTGTTTGGGCTAATCCCAAGGAGTTGCTTGCAGACCCTTCTTACATTTCGCAGCTGGCAAAGGTTATAGGTTTTAAGGTTGGTAACCTGCAGAACAGGCTAGAACAGCGTAAGCAGAAAGAGTTTATCTATCTTCGTAGAAGAGTGCAGCCACATATTGCAGAACAGGTCAAAGACCTGAAGGCTCCAGGGGTTGGCCTGCAGCGTGAATATCAAAGGTTTTATCCATCGGGAGAAATAACCGGTCACGTAACTGGCTTTACCGACATAGATGACAACGGTCAAGAAGGATTAGAACTGGCATATGATAAGTGGCTGCAGGGTGAGCCGGGAGCCAAAAAAGTTCTTAAAGATCGCTTTGGCAGAAGTGTTGAAGATGTTGAAAACATCAAAAATCCAAGTGAGGGCAAAAAACTGCAGCTTAGTATCGATAAGCGAGTACAGTTTATTGCGTATCGCGAATTAAAGAAAGCGGTAACCAAGCATAAGGCACGTTCTGGATCAGCAGTGGTGCTTGATGCTGTAAGCGGCGAAATTTTGGCAATGGTTAATCAACCGTCATATAACCCAAATAATCGTAGTGAATTCAAAGGTAATAATTATAGAAATCGCGCTCTGACGGATTTGTTTGAACCCGGCTCCACCATAAAGCCTTTGGCAGTGGCTACTGCGCTTGATTTGAAGATTATTAATCCGAATACAAAATTTAATACTGCACCGGGTTGGATGCGGATTGGCAAGAATACCATAAAGGATGTACGCGATTACGGCACAATAAATGTTAAGACAATTCTGGCTAAATCCAGCAATGTTGGTATTTCCAAGATTGCTTTGGCAATGTCACCGGAAAAATTGGTCAATACACTGTTTGATGTAGGTTTTGGTGTGGATACAGGAAGTAGTTTCCCTGGTGAAGCCTCTGGGCAGCTTACAAATAAAGAGAGCTGGCATGACATCGAGAGAGCAACTCTTTCATTTGGTTATGGAATCTCAACCACAACTTTACAGTTGGCGCAGGCCTATACCGTTTTTGCAAATAAAGGCAGGTTGAAAAAGGTAAGGTTAATTGGTGCAGCTGGTGATGATCAGCAAGAGCTTGTTGACAGAGAAGTGTTCAGTGAAAGAACAGCAAAGCAAGTTCTAAAGATGATGGAACTGGTGACCAGTGACGAGGGAACAGCTCCGTTGGCACAAATTCCAAATTATCGTGTTGCGGGCAAAACAGGAACAGTTAAAAAGAGTATTGCTGGCGGATATTCGGATGACAAATATCTTGCGGTATTTGCCGGAGTGGCTCCGGTATCCAAACCAAGATTTGTAATGGTTGTGACAATTGATGAGCCAAGCAACGGGGAGTACTACAGTGGCAAGGTGGCAGCACCGGTTTTTTCCGAAGTTATGGCTGATGTACTTAGGCTTATGAATGTGGCGCCGGATAACTTGGCGAAAGGCAATGGTAGCAAGAATGCTAAAGGAGCAACAGCATGACAGCAGTCCTGGCACCCAGAGTAAGGAATAAATATATGCCTCATTTATCAGAGTTGCTGAAGGATCTTGGCAGGGTCTCCAAAGATGCAGATATGTTTATATCCGGAGTCAGTGTTGATAGCCGTATGGCAGCCAAGGGCGATCTGTTTCTGGCTTGTTCAGGGATCAATAATCATGGGCTTGATTTCATTGAAAAGGTGATTGCAAAAGGTGTGGCCGCGATTGCTTGGGAACCGTCCGACAAATACAAGCACGTTGAAAGAATAAAATGTCCGAAAAATATACCGGTGATAGCAATTCCAAACCTAAGTGCGCATCAGGGAATGATTGCCGACAGGTTTTATCAGCATCCCTCCAAGGATCTGGCAGTAGTAGGGATTACCGGCACTGACGGTAAGACCTCCTGCTCCCAGTTTATTGCCCAGGTTCTTAGCGAAACTAATGAGATTCCATGTGGAGTAATTGGAACTATTGGCTACGGGATGTACGGAGCACTGGTGCCTGGTGTGCACACCACTCCGGGGCCGCTCGATGTGCAGAAGGTTTTAAGTGATGTAAGGGAGATTGGTGGTAAGCACGCAGTAATGGAGGTTTCCTCGCACGCCCTGGAGCAAGGCAGAGTTAATGAAGTGGATTTTGATATCGCGGTGTTAACCAATCTTACCCAGGACCACCTTGATTATCATGGTACCAGAGAGGCTTATGCAGATGCCAAGCGTAAATTATTTGAAAAAGAATCACTAAGTCATGTTGTAGTCAATGCAGATGATCCGTTCGGAATAGACCTTAAAGAACAGTGCAAATCTAGAGTTCCGTGCTTGGCTTATGGCTTCCATAAAGATGCGGATGTGCGCGGCTATGGGCTGATGATATCGGCCGAAGGGTTGCGCATGCGGGTGAAGACACCATACGGCAAGGGTGTACTTACATCCAGTCTGATCGGTGACTTTAATGCAATGAATCTATTAACAGTGCTATCCGTTCTGCTATGTTTGGACATGCCGTTGGCTCAGGCTCTGGAATATATCAAAGAGATCAAGCCGGTTGCCGGACGTATGGAACGCTTTGGTGGTGGCAATAAACCGTTGGTTATTGTGGATTATGCACATACAGCTAATGCATTAGAGCAGGTGCTTAAGACATTGCGTCCGATAACCGAGCGCGAACTTACCTGTGTGTTTGGTTGTGGTGGCGATCGCGATAAAAGCAAACGCCCGGAGATGGGAAGGGTGGCCTACGAGCTTGCAGACAATATCTTTATTACCGATGACAATCCGAGAACTGAAAATTCGATGAGCATTATCAGTGACATTATGAGTGGTTGTAAAAGTGACGAGAATGTTGAGGTTGAGCAGAATCGTGCTGCAGCTATCAAGTTGGCAATAAACCATGCGCAGAAAGGAGATGTGGTGTTGATTGCCGGCAAAGGGCATGAGACCTATCAATTTATTGGTTCAAGGCAAGTGCCGTTTGATGATCGTGCCGAAGTTAAACGGGTACTGAGAGGGCAATCAATTGTTTAGATTCGATCTTACACAAATTGCAGTAAAGGTAGGTGGTAAGCTCATTGGTGCAGATGTGGATGCATTTGATCTTGTTATTGAAAATATTGCGATTGATAGCAGAATAGTTGAGCAGGGCGACCTGTTTGTTGCTATCAAGGGTGAGAATCATGATGGTGCGGATTATATACCGCAGGCAGTTGCATGCGGAGCGGCAGCAGTAATTGCCGAAGCTAAAAGTGATATTAGTGTGCCGCAAATAGTGGTTGATGATTCCTGGAAGGCGCTTGCAGCGCTTGGGAATATGGCGCGTGAATCCAGTGAGGCAAGCTTTGTTGCGGTAACTGGCAGTAACGGCAAGACTACAGTAAAAGAGATGATTAAAGTAATCTTATCTGAAGTGGCACCAACGTTGGCAACGCAGGGGAATCTAAATAACGAAATCGGAGTACCGCTAACCTTGTTTGCCTTGGGGCAGGAGCATAAATACGCAGTAATTGAGATGGGGGCAAGCAAAAACGGTGATATTAAATACCTTACCCAGATAGCTCGCCCGGATATTTCAGTAGTGACGAATGCTTCAGCTGCTCATTTGCAAGGGTTTGGCGGCCTGGAAGGTGTTGCCAAAACCAAAGGGGAGATCTTTGAGTCACTGCCTGAAGAAGGAACCGCGATAATTAATGCGGATGATGAGTTTGCCGGATATTGGAAGGATGTGTCCGGGAGTGAAAATATTATCACTTTTGGAAAGTGTCAAACTGCAGATGTAAGGCTTGGAAAGATTGATGATTCCGGAGCAGAAATAGAGACACCTAACGGTGAGTTATTGCTAAACCTGAAATTGCCGGGAATGCACAATATTAATAATGCAATGACGGCTACAGCGGTAGCAATAGCATTGAATATCCCGCTGCCAACCATTAAATCAGCACTGGAAAAAATGGGTTCAGTAAAAGGGCGTTTATGCTTCCAAAAGGCAAATGCGGGTGGAACGGTTATCGATGATAGTTACAACGCCAACCCTGCATCATTGCAGGCTGGGCTGCAGGTTCTGTCAGAACAGGACGGGGAAAAATGGTTGCTTCTGGGTGATATGGCCGAGCTTGGTGATGATACAGAGTTGTTTCATGCGCAGGCGGCACAAACTGCGCATGAACTGGGGGTAACTCGCTTATTTGCCTGTGGCGCGAATAGCGAAATCCTGGTGGAAAATTTCGGTGTCGGTGCTCAGGCATATCAAGATGTCAATTTTTTAATAAACGACCTAAATAAAGATTTGATCAAAGGAATTACCTTGCTTGTAAAAGGATCAAGAATGATGAAGCTAGACCAGGTGGTTAATGGTATAAGCGTGAAATCAAACAACGGAGGAAAGCGCTAGTGTTGTTATATCTAGCTGATTATTTAAGCGAATACTGGAGTGCCCTAAACGCGTTTCAATACCTGACAATGCGCGCAATATTAGGGGTGCTGACCTCATTGGTAATCGCGCTAATAATTGGCCCCAAGACTATTCAGCAGCTGATTAAATATCAGATCGGGCAGAATATTCGTGATGATGGTCCAGAAAGTCACTTCTCGAAGGCCGGAACCCCAACTATGGGTGGTCTACTTATTCTGATAGCTGTAATTGTATCCACCTTATGCTGGGCAGATCTTTCCTCAAAATTTGTCTGGATAGTGGTGTTAGTTACCACAGCATTTGGGGTGATCGGTTTTGTAGATGATTACATAATGCTGATTCTGAAGCGCTCGAAAGGGTTGTCGGCACGAGCAAAATACATAAGTCAAAGCCTGGTTGGATTAGCTGCAGCAATTTATCTGTTCTACACCGCACAAACTCCGGGCGAGACCCAGCTGATTATTCCTGTATTTAAAAACCTGATCTTTGATCTTGAATGGTGGATGTTTATTCCGCTGGTTTATTTCGTAATCGTTGGAACCAGTAATGCAGTAAATCTTACTGACGGGCTTGATGGATTGGCGATTATGCCTACGGTAATGGTTGCTGGAGCAATGGGAGTCTTTGCATACTTTACCGGTAATAAGGTATTTGCCGAATATTTGTCGATTCCATATATCGCTGGTGCCGGAGAGCTAGTTGTATTTGCAACATCCCTTGTTGGTGCTGGGCTAGGATTTTTGTGGTTTAACACCTATCCGGCGCAGGTCTTTATGGGCGATGTTGGGTCGCTGGCTTTAGGAGCGGCACTGGGAACAATGGCAGTGTTGGTAAGGCAGGAACTGGTGCTATTTATAATGGGTGGTGTATTTGTGCTGGAAACGGTATCAGTGATTATGCAGGTGGCATCGTTTAAAACCACAGGCAAAAGAATCTTTAAGATGGCGCCGATACATCATCATTTTGAACTAAAAGGCTGGCCGGAGCCTAAGGTAATTGTGCGTTTCTGGATAGTTACTGTAATTCTGGTTTTGATTGGTTTGGCAACACTGAAAGTAAGGTAGAAATGCCAGGGTGCTGTTAGCAATAGATTTAAGTTAAGAGCAAGTTAAGTCAAGGGCAAGAAAGTGCATAAGGATCTACAAAAGATTAATGGAAAGGTGGTAATTGTTGGTTTAGGAGTAACCGGCATCGCTTGCGCTCGCTTCTTTAAACAAAGAAGCATAGAGGTTGAAGTAACCGATAGCCGTGATAATCCACCATGCTTGGAGCAGTTTAAGCAAGAATTTCCATCAAGTATGATCTCCCTTGGTGGGTTTGATGAGCAGATGCTGGTTAGTGCTAATGCAATTATTATCAGCCCGGGAGTATCCTTGCGTGAACCGGCACTCATGAAAGCAGCTATGTCGGGTGTAAGAATCTGGGGTGAAATTGAGGTGTTTGCTAGATTTGCCAATGCCAGAGTGATTGCAATAACCGGATCCAATGGCAAAAGCACAGTAACTACACTTGTGGCCAAAATGCTGGAAAGTTCGGGAAAAAAGGTGGCGGTAGGTGGCAACCTTGGTACTCCTGCGGTGGCGCTGATTAACGAAGAGGCACCTGATTTCTATGTTATTGAGGTCTCAAGTTTTCAGCTTGAATCAACATTCTCGCTAAGCCCATCTTCTGCAGTAATCTTGAATATAAGTGAAGATCATATGGATCGCTATAGCTCAATTGCTGAGTATGTTAATGCTAAGAAAAGAGTAATCAGGGGTTATGGTGATGTAGTGGTAAATATGGATGACCTGCTAACCAGAGACCTGCTTTATACCGTAGAGCCAACAAGAAGAATATACACTTACACCCTGAATCCGCCACAGGAAGGAGGTTTTGGTTTGCGCAACAATGAGGGGCGGGTATGGATCTGCTTCGATGAGCAGCTAATTATGCCAATAACAGATATCAAAATCCCTGGGATGCACAATGTATCCAATGTATTGGCAGCAATGGCGCTGGTGTATGCAGTTGATATTGGCTTTGAATCAATGGTTGAGGCGGTAAAACAGTTTGCCGGCCTGGATCACAGAACCCAGTTTGTAGCGCAGACAAATGGTGTCGACTGGTATAACGATTCCAAGGCGACAAATGTGGGTGCAACTCTCGCAGCTGTAAATGGAATGGGTGATAACCTGATTCTGATTTTGGGTGGTGAGGGTAAAGGCGCTGATTTTTCCCAGCTTAAAGCTGAGTTTGCAGAGAAGGTAAAACTGGTGGTCTTGATTGGAAAAGACGCAGCGACAATTCAACAGTGCCTTGAAGGTGCTGTAGAGATCAAACATGCTGGTACCATGAAAGAAGCGGTAGAAATCGCGAATGCATATGCAGTCTCAGGTGATACCGTGCTTTTATCTCCTGCGTGTGCAAGTTGGGATATGTTCAACGGCTATGCTGAGCGTGGTGCAGAGTTTGTGGCTCAGGTTCAAAACGTTGTCAAAAAAAGCGGAGGGGAGGCCTAAGTGATAGCAGCGTGCTTGCCATTTAACAAAGCTGAGGCATCTCCAAAGATGCGTGCTCCGGCGATTGCGGCAAATGTCGATACGGCTCTGCTGGGAGTTGTTGTGTTTCTATTAGGAATTGGCTTGGTAATGGTAGCATCATCCTCTGTGTCGATTGCAGAAAAGCAAATGGCAAATCCATTTCACTACCTGCAGCGCCAGCTGGTATTCGTGATTGCAGGATTGATAGCCGCAGCAGTAACCGTAAATATTCCAGTGAAGATTTGGGAAAAGATGGGATTAATGCTGGTGATTGTATCTTATGCATTATTGATATTGGTGCTTATTCCAGGAATCGGTAAGACAGTAAATGGTAGCACCAGATGGATTCCGTTGGGACTGATAAATCTGCAGGCATCTGAGGTGGTAAAGCTATTGATGATTATCTATATGGGCGGTTATCTGGTACGTAGAGGAGAAAGTGTTCGCGCATCATTTCGTGGTTTTTGTGTGCCAATGGGGTTGTTAGCTGTTACAGCATTGCTTTTGCTGCTGGAGCCTGATTTTGGTGCCACAGTAGTTATTATGATTACATGTATGGGAATGTTATTCCTTGCCGGGGCAAGACTATGGCAGTTTGCCATGCTATCGGGAATGGCGTTAATTGCAATGTCGATTCTTGCTGTTACATCACCATATCGTCTGCAGAGGCTGACCGCATTTTTAAACCCATGGGAAGATCCGTTTAATAGTGGCTTCCAGCTAACCCAATCATTAATTGCAATAGGTAGCGGAGATTGGTTTGGTGCAGGGCTGGGCAACAGTGTGCAAAAGCTGTTTTACTTGCCGGAGGCGCATACAGATTTTCTGTTTGCGGTATATGCAGAAGAGATGGGGCTTGTGGGTGTAGCACTTTTGATTGCCATTTATGGTTTTGTGGTTATTCGGGCCATGCGTATAGGTGCAGTTTCTGAGGCTGACGGAAGAACAGCTGGTGGTTATCTTTCGTACGGGATAGCTATTTGGATTGGAATGCAGGCCTTTATTAACATGGGTGTCAATATGGGTGTGTTGCCGACCAAAGGGTTGACTCTGCCATTGATGAGCTATGGAGGCAGTAGCCTGATTATTATGTGTGCAGCGCTGGGGATATTGATGCGGGTAGATTACGAAAACCGCTCGGCAAACATTCTGGCAACAAGAGTTGAACATTCTGCAGGAAAAGGCAGAAAGAACAAAGCGCATAGAACGGAATAGATGATGGTAGCAACTGAGCAACAGGCGCCAGTTTTGATAATGGCAGGAGGAACCGGGGGGCACATATTCCCAGCTCTTGCTGTCGCTGACTCTATTCAGGAACATAATGCTCCGGTGATCTGGTTGGGTACTGAGAAAGGTTTGGAAAGCAAGATCATTCCGAAAGAGGGGATAGATATTGAATACATTCGTATTGGCGGACTCAGAGGAAAAGGGTTTTTCCATAAACTTATCGCCCCTTTTAAGATTGTAGATGCAGTAGTGCAGGCGCTGAAGATTATCCGTCGAATCAAACCAAGGTCAGCACTGGGAATGGGTGGCTATGTAACCGGCCCGGGCGGAGTTGCTGCATGGATTTCAGGAGTACCACTATATATCCATGAGCAAAATGCAGTAGCCGGTATGACCAATAAGATCCTGTCGCACTTTGCCAAAAAGGTATTCGAGGCTTTTCCGGGCAGCTTTGCCCAGATGTCGAAGCTGATCTGCTCCGGAAATCCGGTAAGAAAGGAGTTTTATAATCTTAAGGATGCCCAAACCAGATTTACCGAAAGAGAAGGGCGCATAAATGTGTTAGTTCTCGGTGGCAGTCTGGGTGCAAAGGTGCTGAACGAAGTGGTTCCAGAGGCAGTTAGCCGGATAGATGTTGAACACAGACCGAATATCCGTCATCAGGCGGGCGAAAAAACGATTGAAATAGCACACCAACAATATGAACAGGCAGAAGTACTAGCTGAGGTAACGCCGTTTATAGATCATATGGCTCAGGCCTTTGAGTGGGCGGATCTTATTATTTGTCGGGCCGGAGCTCTGACAATAGCCGAGATTGCAGTAGTTGGCGTGCCGGCAATATTGGTACCTTTTCCACATGCAGTGGATGATCATCAGACCCGGAATGCACGCTATCTCTCAACTGCAGGGGCAGCGGTGTTAATTCCGCAGAATATGCTAACTGCAGATAGTCTGTACAAAGAAATGGTCAAGCTGATACAGGATAAAAGTTTACGTATCAAGATGGCAATAAAGGCCAAAGAGCTGGCAAGAGAAAAGGCTGCAGAGATGATAGCTGATAGCTGTTTGTCAGCAGAAAAAGAGAATAAAGAACGGGAGAAAGAATAAGTGGTAGTTTCCGAGGACAGATTAATAGGGCGAAGATCGACCGATGCAATGGGAAGGGTGCGCAATATCCATCTTATTGGTATTGGGGGTTCCGGTATGGGCGGAATCGCTGAAGTGCTATTAAATCTGGGCTACGTTGTTTCCGGATCAGATATCAGGGAGAACTCGGTAACTAAAAGGTTGAAAGAAAATGGAGCAACGGTTTCCATAGGGCATAGCGCAGAAAATGTAATCAGTGCCGATGCAGTAGTGGTTTCATCTGCAGTTAATGAACAAAATCCTGAGGTTATTGCAGCGCGCGAAAACAGAATTCCGGTGGTGCCTCGTGCAGAAATGTTATCAGAGTTGATGCGATTTCGTATTGGAATCGCCATTGCCGGGACCCATGGCAAAACTACAACCACCAGTCTGGTTGCTAGTGTGCTGGCAGAGGCAAATCTTGACCCTACATATGTTATCGGTGGCAGGCTGAATAGTTCTGCCAGTCATGCAAAGCTGGGTCTGGGGCAGTATCTGGTGGCTGAGGCCGATGAGAGTGACGCATCATTCCTTTATCTGCAGCCAACAATTGCAGTGGTAACCAATATCGATGCAGATCACCTTTCAACCTATGGTGGTGATTTCGGCAAGCTAAAAGACACCTTTGCTGAATTCTTACATCACCTTCCATTCTATGGTTTGGCAGTGTTGTGTACAGACAATGAAACCGTAAGGGAGTTGTTGCCGAAGGTGACACGCCCGGTTGTAACCTACGGCATTGATAATGATGCTGACTATATGGCTTATGACATCAGGCAAAACGGAACTCAGGTGAGTTTTGCTGTTAAACGAAAGGGGAAAAATTTGGATCTTAAAGTAACCCTGAATTTGCCTGGAAATCACAATGTGCTAAATGCTCTGGCAGCAATAGCGATTGCAGAAGAGCTGGAGATCGAAGACAAATATATCCAGTCTGCCCTTGAAAGATTCGAAGGGATTGGAAGACGCTTCCAGATGAACGGAGCTATACAGATGGAAGATGGCGAGGTGCAGTTTGTTGATGATTACGGTCATCATCCGATTGAGGTAGAGGCAACATTGCAGGCGGCACGTGCTAGCTATCCGGATAAGCGCCTAGTGCTAGTGTTTCAGCCGCACAGATACTCGCGTACACGTGACCTGTTTGATGATTTTGCACACGTACTCAGCAGTGTCGATTCCCTGGTGCTGGCAGAAGTTTATGCTGCTGGGGAAGAAAAGATAGGTGGTGCGGATGGCAGAAGCCTGGCACGCGCGATTCGCCAGAGAGGAAAAGTTGACCCGGTATTTGTAGAAGATCTTGAAGAACTACCGGAGGTGTTGGCAGGTGTACTCAATGGTAATGAAGTAGTTTTGACCATGGGTGCAGGCAGTATTGGTGCAGCATCCAAGAAATTAGCGCAGAAAATTGAAACTAGCAAGGTAGAGATGGCAGGGAACTAAGGCGATGATGGCGGCAATGAACATAGAAACAAGGCCAGCTCCACTTAAAGGAGAGTTGCTGTATCGTGCCAAATTGGCACCATTCACTACCTGGCGTGTGGGTGGTGAGGCCGATATCATTTATCGCCCGGTTGATGCGCAAGATCTAGCCGGATTTATAGCTGCCAATCAGGATAAGCCGTTAACCATTTTAGGTGCTGGTAGCAATGTTTTGATTCGTGATGGAGGCATAAAGGGAGCGGTAATTATTACCGCCGCAACCCTTAGCCAGATAGATAATAAGGGTGAAATATTCCGGGCTGAGGCTGGAGTTGGATGTCCTGTATTTGCAACTATAGTGCGCAATAAACAGATGGCAGGAGCTGAGTTTTTATCCGGGATTCCAGGAACAATTGGCGGGGCAATAGCAATGAATGCTGGAGCTTACGGTGCGGAGATCTGGGATCTGGTAGAAAAGATTGAGGTTGTCGATCGCCACGGGCAGATCAGAGAGCTTAGCAAAGTTGAAGTTGAATACGGGTATCGTTACTGCAAACTACCGGAAGATAATTGGGTGGTAGCTGCTCATCTGCGTTTACGCAGAGCAGAAACCGGTGAACTTGAACAGCTGCATGAAAACGTAAGGGTACTGCAGAAAAAACGTAGTGAATCACAACCACTGACTCAGAGAAATTGCGGCTCGGTATTTAAAAATCCGCAGGGTGATTACGCAGCAAGATTGATTGAAGCAGCCGGCCTTAAAGGTGAAGTAATAGGTGGGGCGCAGGTTTCTCCTAAGCATGCTAACTTTATCGTAAATACCGGTACTGCAACAGCGGAAAACATTGAACAGTTAATAACCAGAGTAAAAGAGCGCGTAAAGCATGTGCATGGGATCGAGCTGGAGAGCGAGGTTAGGATTCTTGGTGAGAAGAAAAAGGAAATAGGAAAAGGTGAGTAATGAATATTAAGGGTGATCAGGCAATACAGAGAGATCCTGAAGAGTACGGTAAGGTTGCTGTGCTAATGGGTGGCTGGGCTGCGGAGAGAGAGGTTTCTCTTAACAGCGGCAATGCTGTGCTTGAGGCGCTTAAGGCAGCCGGGGTGGATGCCCATGCGGTAGTGATTGACAGAGAAAATGTTGTATCAGAGATTGAAAACGGTGGTTTCGACCGTGCTTTTAACATTCTGCACGGTCGTGGCGGAGAAGATGGTGTAATCCAGGGTTTTCTTGAAACTTTGGGGATTTCATACACCGGTAGCGGCATTATGGCCTCAAGTGTGGCGATGGATAAATTGCGCACTAAGCAGATGTGGATGGGTGCAGGTTTGCGTTCACCAGCAATATACGTCTCAATGAATGATGATGTTGATTATGCCGCAATCGACAACCTTGGTTACCCGGTAATGGTTAAGCCAATCCATGAAGGCTCAAGTATTGGTATGAGCAAGGTGGATGATATCTCTGATTTTGATGATGCATGGAATCTGGCACGGGAATATGACACTACGGTGATGGTCGAAAAGTGGATTAGGGGAACTGAATACACAGCAGCGATCGTCAATGGCGAGTCGCTGCCACTGATCCGCCTAGAAACTCCAGAAGAGTTTTACGACTATGATGCCAAATACAAGCTAAATACTACTGAATACTATTGCCCATCTGGCTTGCCTGCAGAACGCGAGGAAGAGCTAAAGGCTTTGACCAGAATCGCATTTGGAGCTGTTGGTGCCAAAGGCTGGGGGCGTGTTGATTTTATTCTGGACGAAGATGATGTGCCATGGTTGATTGAAGTGAACACTGTGCCAGGAATGACTGATCATTCACTGGTGCCAATGGCTGCCAAGGCAGCTGGTATCTCGTTTGAAGAGTTGGTTTTGATGATTCTAGAAGGCTCAATGGAACAAGACAGTTAGCAAGGTACAAGGTAAGGGAGAGGTAAAATTGGCTAGCGCAGCAAAACTACACGACAAGGGCAGATTTTTTATCAGCGATAGATCTCTTTCGCTGATAAATACCGACGCTCGTGTGCATGATGCGCTTTATAATAAAAAGCCGACTGATCCAAAGAGCAAAGCAGCACAACAGACAGATGGTGATGAGCAGAACAGTAAAGGATATTTGTGGGCAATAATCATGCTAATGGTCGTGGTGATAGTTATTGCAGTGGCTGGGTATTGGGTAGTGCAGAACAAAGATCTCCTGCCGGTAAATAAGATTCAAGTGGTAAGCAAGCTAAAGCATGTAGGTCAAGGTGAATTGCAGAATATTATCGCCCCAATAGTTGATAGAGGTCTGTTGGGAGCAGATGTAGAGCAGATCAGAATTGACCTGGAACAGATAGCCTGGGTTGATAGTGCAGATGTGCGCATTGTATGGCCGGATGGCATTCGGATACAGATAAAAGAACAGGTGCCGATTGCGCGCTGGGGCAGTGCAGCATTGTTAAATGCGCGCGGTGAAGTTTTTACCCCAAAGCTGGAAAAAGACGAGTTTGATAATTTGGCGCAGCTGAATGGTCCCAAAGGTCAGCAGCGCAAGGTGATAGATCAATACTTGCTGTTTCGCGAGGTACTCCAAAGTAGAGGTATACAGGTTGCAACAATTACGCTGGATGACAGGCGTTCGTGGAGCATAACTACTGGGCAGGGAGTAAAGCTCAGATTTGGTAAAGGGGAAATACAGTCAAAGATGTCGCGCTTTGTAAAGGGGTACGACAAAAAACTAGCAGGGCAATTCGGACAGGTTGTCTATGTGGATCTACGTTATACGAATGGCTTTGCGGTCAAGATGAAACAACAGCTGCAGCCAGGGAAAAAAGTGTAAAGAGGATTTATTCAAATGGTTAAAAAGGCCGAGAGCAACATCATAGTTGGTCTGGATATCGGAACCTCAAAGGTGGTTGCCATTGTTGGTGAGATAAACCACGAAGGAGTGCTTGAGATTATCGGTATCGGCTCCCACACGTCACGCGGACTGAAAAAAGGTGTGGTGGTAAATATTGAGTCAACTGTGCAGTCGATACAGCGAGCGGTGGAAGAGGCCGAGCTAATGGCAGGTTGTCAGATTCATTCGGTGTATGCGGGGATAGCTGGGAGTCATGTGCGCAGCCTGAATTCACACGGTATTGTTGCAATTCGCGATAAAGAGGTGGTTGCAGGAGATGTGGATCGAGTGATTGATGCAGCTCGTGCAGTGGCAATACCGGCAGATCAGAAGATCCTGCATATCTTACCGCAAGAATTTATTATTGATGATCAAGATGGCGTAAAAGAGCCAATTGGTATGTCTGGTGTGAGGCTTGAGGCCAAGGTGCACATGGTAACCGGTGCCGAAAGTGCCGCACAGAATATTGTCAAGTGTGTGCGCAGATGTGGGTTAGAGGCAGAGGACGTGATCCTCGAGCAGCTAGCATCCAGTTACTCGGTTCTGACAGAAGATGAAAAAGAGCTGGGTGTTTGCCTGGTAGATATTGGTGGCGGTACTACCGATATTGCAGTATTTACCGAAGGTGCAATCAGACATACCGCAGTGATTCCAATTGCTGGTGATCAAGTGACAAACGATATAGCAGTTGCGCTACGTACACCAACCCAACATGCGGAAGAGATCAAGATCAAATATGCGTGTGCTCTGGCACAGTTGGCTGGGGTTGATGAAACCATCGAGGTCTCAAGTGTAGGTGATAGGCCAGCGCGCAGATTATCAAGGCAGACTTTAGCTGAGGTGGTTGAGCCAAGATACGAAGAGTTATTAGGTCTAATTCAGGCTGAGTTGCGCAGAAGCGGATTTGAAGATGTAATCGCCGCTGGAATAGTTCTTACCGGTGGTAGCGCCAAGATGGAAGGTGTT
The DNA here is from genome assembly GCA_004796365.1 of Gammaproteobacteria bacterium. Taxonomy (GTDB): domain Bacteria; phylum Pseudomonadota; class Gammaproteobacteria; order QZLD01; family QZLD01; genus QZLE01. The sequence goes on from QZLE01000121.1 coordinate 25,215, forward strand.
GTAGACCTTGCGGAAGAAATTTTCCATATGCCGGTCAGATTAGGCGTGCCGGCCGGAGTTTCTGGGTTACTTGATATTGTCCGCAACCCGATCCATGCAACCGGCGTCGGCCTTTTGAAATTCGCGATGATGAATCAAAGAGAAACATCATCAGCTCCACGGCAGGAGCAGGAAGGATTTGGGTCGATTCTGGAACGCATGAAAAGCTGGTTCCAGGGTCATTTTTGATTAGATACAGATTTTTTCACCAATTTTTATTTTATAGATTTAGTTTTAAGTTGTTGCAAAAGGAGATAGTAAAATGTTCGAGCTTATGGATTCTCGCAGTCAAAACCCAGTCATCAAGGTTATCGGCGTTGGTGGGTGTGGGGGTAATGCGGTACAAAATATGGTTACAGAAGGAATCGAAGGAGTTGATTTCATCGCGGCCAATACAGATGCTCAGGTTTTGAAAAAATCTGACGCAAAAACAGTGCTACAGATTGGAGGTGATATTACCAAAGGCCTGGGGGCTGGAGCAAATCCAGAGATTGGCAAACAAGCGGCAATCGAGGATAGAGACAGAATTCAGGAAATTCTATCCGGTGCTGATATGGTGTTTATTACCGCAGGAATGGGCGGAGGAACCGGAACAGGTGCAGCTCCGGTTGTTGCAGAGATTGCGCGTGAGATGAAGATTCTTACCGTTGGTGTGGTAACCAAGCCTTTTGGTTTTGAAGGTAAAAGAATGGAGATCGCCAAGCAGGGGATTGAAGATCTGGCTCAACACGTTGATTCACTGATCACCATTCCAAATCAGAAGCTGCTTTCAGTGCTTGGTAAGGCAGCAACAATGATGGATGCATTCAAGGCGGCTGACAACGTTCTGCTAGGCGCGGTGCAGGGGATAGCCGAACTGATAACTCGCGAAGGAATGATCAACGTTGACTTTGCCGACGTAAGAACTGTTATGTCCGAGCAGGGTATGGCGATGATGGGAACCGGTGCGGCATCTGGTGAAAATCGTGCGATTGAAGCTGCGAACATGGCTGTATCTAGCCCGCTTCTGGAAGATATAAATTTGCAGGGAGCAAGCGGTGTTTTGGTTAACGTAACTGCCGGCTTTGATTTGACCATTGGTGAGTTTGAAGAGGTTGGAGAAGTTGTACGTGAATTTGCGGCAGAAGACGCGACCATCGTAATCGGCACAGTAATTGATCCTGAACTTTCTGGTGAACTGCGTGTCACAGTAGTAGCAACTGGCCTTGGTAATGCACTGAAACAGTCAATGCCAAAACCAACATTGGTACCAAAGCCATCAGCATCTACAGGCAAAATTGACTATAGCGAAATGGAAACTCCAACCGTTATTCGTCAAGAGCAGCGCAAGAAGGTAGTGAACGGCGGATTCGCAACTTCTGGTCCTGGTGATTCCGATATGGAATATTTGGATATTCCTGCGTTTTTAAGGCGTCAGGCAGATTAGGTTATAAAATTCGTTAAATAGTCCGGTTAACTACCTTGATATTATTGCGGTTTGTAACTATATTGTAATATAGTGCAGCGCAAAAAAATCAGCGGATTAATCTGCAGCATGATGCATGCTTTAAGCTTGTGTTATGTTGCAAATTTGTTAATAAGGTATTAAACTGGCGCGCTTTATTGATCTATATGTCTGCAACAGGCATAAAAGCAGCCCCGTATGCTAGGAAACGAATGTAATGATTTGTCAAAGAACATTAA
>QZLE01000093.1 GCA_004796365.1 Gammaproteobacteria bacterium
AATAAAAAAGCCTGTAAAGACACGCTGCGCTTTTGGTCTTTACAGGCTTTTTGAATTCGATGGCGGAGAGCGAGGGATTCGAACCCTCGATAGAGTTTCCCCTATACACCCTTAGCAGGGGTGCGCCTTCAGCCACTCGGCCAGCTCTCCGGGATGCAGCTCTACTGTGATGTAGAGCTGTATTTAAGGTGCGTAGAATACGTAAATTTCACAAAAAGGTAAAGTCAAAAGATAGATTTTTTATTCGAATTATTATTGATTGCCGAAGTTATCGTCCATGTCGCCAGCAGTTTCTTTTTCTCTTCTGATTCTTTCGTATATTTCTTCACGGTGTACCGATACTTCTTTTGGTGCATTAACACCAATACGTACCTGGTTACCTTTTACTCCTAGTACGGTAACGGTAACGTCATCACCGATCATTAATGTTTCGCCTACTCTTCGTGTAAGTATAAGCACGACTTTCTCCTTGTTCTTAAAATCTGTATGGGATATTTGTTAGGTTTAATCCCATTTCCTTCGGGTTCTTCCCTGAAAAATTCATTTACTGTAAGCATAGTAAAGTAATTGAAATTTTGAAGGAAAATAGGCAGTTTTTATTCAAAACTGCCAACCCTTTATCAATATATTTGCTATTCCTGAATTGCCTGTTCAGCATCCAGACCAAAAGCGGTATGTAAAGCTCTAACTCCTAGTTCCAGGTATTTTTCGTCGATAACTACTGAAATCTTGATTTCAGAGGTAGAGATCATGTTGATGTTAATACCTTCTTTAGAGAATGTTTCAAACATTGTGCTCGCAACACCAGCGTGAGAACGCATGCCTACACCAACTATTGATACTTTGACGATCTTGTCGTCTCCAGTAACTGATTCTGCGCCCATTGCCTTTGCAGTTTCCTGCAGGATCTCCAGGGCTTTGTCATAATCACGTTTGTGGACAGTGAAAGTGAAGTCGGTGTGGCCGTCTGTTCCAGTATTCTGGATGATCATATCAACTTCGATATTGGCTTCAGAAACCGGGCCTAGTATCTTATACGCGATTCCTGGTGTGTCTGGTACTCTGGTGACGGTTAGTTTGGCTTCGTCACGGTTAAATGCAATTCCGGATACTATTGGTTCTTCCACTTCAGATTCCTCAAATGTGATCAGTGTTCCAGGCCCTTCTTTAAAAGAAGATAGCACTCGTAGGGGAACTTTATATTTTCCAGCAAATTCAACAGATCTAATCTGTAATACCTTTGAGCCAAGGCTGGCCATTTCCAGCATCTCTTCAAAGGTGATCTTTTCCATTCTTTTTGCTTCAGGGACAACCCTTGGATCGGTAGTATATACGCCGTCAACATCGGTATAGATTTGGCATTCGTCTGCCTTTAATGCAGCTGCTAGCGCAACTGCTGTTGTATCTGACCCGCCACGACCCAATGTGGTGATGCAGCCTTTTTCATTTACACCTTGGAAACCGGCGACGATCACAACCTTGCCTTGATCCAGGTCGTGTTGAATTTTCTGGGCATCGATATCTTTGATGCGCGCTCTGGTGTGCTGGTCGTCGGTTAGGATTTTTACCTGTGACCCGGTGTAAGATTTTGCCGGGCAGTCAATATCGTGCAGGGCCATAGATAACAGCGAGATAGTTACCTGTTCTCCGGTTGAAAGGAGAACATCCATCTCTCTTGAGTTCGGGCGAGTCTGCATTTGGCTTGCAAGCCCTGTTAATCTGTCGGTTTCCCCGCTCATTGCCGAAACGACAACGATAATCTGGTCACCTGATTCAACTGCTGCCTTAACCTTGCGGGCAACATTTTTAATTCGATCAGGATCGCCGACCGATGTTCCGCCGTATTTTTGAACAATTAATGCCATAAATCTGCCTAAATTGTGTAAAAAGATGCTTTTCAAGTATATGCGCTTGTTTCACAAACCATCTTTGGCCATGGTATGAAAAAGCGTAACCACCATTATATTTTTGCGTCATCCTGCCGCTCGCAGTTTTCGCTGAGTATTCAGCAATATGCGATTATTGTTTGGTTTTACTTTTGAATACTTGATAGAGGCTATCAGATAATTCGCGTAACGCACCTATATTTAACACTAATTTACTGATTAAATAAACCGAAATTGTTCGTATTTAGTCACAAATGCGCCAAAAAGCTAAAAAACCATGCTTTTGTAGGTTTGGTCTTCTTTTACAAAAGCAATCCCATCACCAGATCATCTTCTTTGGATCCGTCAGTATTTTGAATTCTTGTACGTAGTTTGCCCTCAATCTCAAACCCAAGAGATTTATATAGGTTTATACTTTTGCTATTGCTTTCGCGCGCCATTAACTCAATTCTGGTTATGTGCGGCATGTTAATTTTCACGTGGGCAATAAATTCGTTAAATAATAGCTTACCGATTCCCTGGTTTTGCAGGTTTGGCATGACGGCTATTGTTATATTGCCAATTACATGCTCAAAGCATTTTATCCCTGTAGAATGTCCATGAATGACACCTACAGTATTATTGGTTTGAATATTGTCATTGGGCTGGGTGTCTAAAGCGATCAGGCAGGCCCCGTTATCTAACGCTGCAAGTATGTTAGTTTCAATGTAATCCGGGGTGATCTCATTTTCAAGTCGTGCCAGATATCCTGGCACAGCTGCAACATTTTTATATAGATAAAATATTTCTGGGATATCTTTTTTTTCAGCTGGCTTAATAATCATTCGCTTGATAATACAAAACTGTTAATTTCTGATTTAGTGTATAATGGCCAAATTGAAAACGCCATGGATAGGTTGATTTAGTGCTGCAATTATATCAGAGCAATAAAGTGGAAAATCTTATCGAGCATCTGAGCGAAACTCTTGGCTCAGGGCGCGAAGATCCATTGTCCCCAGAAAATATTATTGTCCAGAATAATGGAGTTGGGCAGTGGGTTACTCAGCAGGTATCCGATAAATTAGGTATATTTGCCAATTTTAATTTTCAATTGCCCACTGCTTTTGCATGGGATGTTATCCGTAACTGTATGGATGCTCCGATTCGTGCTGACTTGGAAAAGGACGAGCTTATCTGGCAGATATTTGCTCAACTCTACGCCGATCATGAACAATTTCCCGAGGTTAAAGAGTATCTAGGAGATGGCTTTGGAGCTGAATTTGGCAGTAAACTATTTCACTTTAGTGGGCTGCTGGCAGATATCTATGATCAGTATCAGGTATTTCGTCAGGACTGGGTGCTTGTCTGGGATAAAACGGATCATGATGGTGTAACTAGTGGAGCAGTGCACACAGCGGGTAAAGTGCCAAACGATCATTGGCAGATAAAGCTATGGCAAAAGATCTCGCAGACCGGTGTAACTAAGCACCGGGCAGCACTGCTGGATAGATTCTTTAGCGATGTTGAAAACGGTACGATTACCACTGAAATAATTGCTCAGGGCTTGCCAACACGAATATCGATATTTGGAATCGATACGCTGGCACCGGTATACCTTAAATTTTTTGCTACTCTCTCTGATTTTATCGAGGTTTCAATTTACAGTTTTAACCCCTGTATGGAATATTGGGGAGATATCGCTTCAGAAAAGCATCTCGCAAAAAGGCGTTTGCGGGGTGAAGATTCAGAGGTGGTGGATTATTTCGAATCTGGAAACCATCTTTTGTCCTCAATGGGTAAAATCGGGCGGGAATACCATGAATTACTGCTGAATTATGAGTTGCAGGAACACGATCTTTTTGTAGAACCTGATGAAACCACCTGTCTGCTAACCTGCATTCACAACGATATATTCACCCTCCAGAATGGTTCTGTTACTGGTAAATTGGATAGATCAATACAAATCCACGACTGCCATACGCCATTGCGTGAAGTTGAAGTACTGCACGATCAGTTATTGAAAATGTTTGCTGAAGACCCAAAGTTGTGCCCGCGCGATATTGTGGTGATGACACCGGATATTAATAAATACGCCCCGTTTATTGAAACCGTTTTTGCTCGCAGGCAATCTGATTCACAGAGTCAAATTCCTCATATTCCATGGTCGATAGCTGATAGAACTGTTGTTACTGAAGATCCGGTTATTCAGGCATTTTTGCAGTTGTTAGCGATTTATAACGGCAGAATGACGGCCTCAGAAATAATGGATCTTCTGAAGATCCCAGCAATTCATAGTCGATTTGCATTGAGTGAAAATGACCTTAAGGGAATAGAACACTGGATTGAGCAAAGTGGTATCCGCTGGGGGCTGGACGCCCATTTTCGCAGCAGATTTGGCCTGCCGCAGACCGAGCTTAATAGTTGGAAATTTGGCCTAGAGCGCATGCTTCTGGGATATGCCGTTGGTGACGAAGGCGAAATTTGTTTTGACCGGGTTGGTTATGGACAAATTGAAGGCAGTAACGCCGAAGTTTTGGGTAAACTGGCACAGTTTATCCATAAACTTGGAGAGATTCAGGATCTGAATGATTCACGTTGTAGAGTTAATGAATGGCAGGTGAGGATCAATCAGATATTGGATTCATTTTTTCTTGCCGATGATGCTACCGAACAATTGTTGCAAGAAGTTCGAAACTGCATTGATGATTTGGTAACCCTTTGTGAGTCAAAGGGCTTATTGGCTGATGCTATTGTGGATATTGATGTTATCCGGGAGCATCTGACACAGGTGCTCACCAATAATGTTGAAAGCGGGACCTATTTGGCAGGAGCTGTAACATTTTGTACCCTGCAGCCGATGCGTACGGTTCCTTTCAAGGTGGTATGCCTGCTGGGGATGAATGATGGTGAGTTTCCACGTCAGCATAAACGCTCATCGATGGATCTGATTGCGCTTCATGCGCCCAGGCTGGGAGACAGAAACCGTAGAGACGACGATCGCTATCTGTTTTTACAGTCGTTGCTAGCGGCGAGAAATAAGTTTTATATCAGCTATAACGGTCGTAGCGTCATCGATAATTCATTCAAGATGCCTTCTGCTGTGGTATGTGACCTATTCGATTATTTGCAAAGGTTTTACCAGATCAAACCCGAAGAACTTACGACGAACCATCCGCTGCAGCCATTTGATATAAGGTATTTTACCGGAGACTCAGAGTTGTTCAGTTATGTCTCGCAATGGATAGAGGCGTCTAATTCTATAGGTGCAGACAAGCAGGAAGTTGTATTTATTGACCAGCAACTTCAGGAACCGGGGCCGGAGTTCCAAACCCTCTCAATTGATGACCTGCTGCGGTTTTACAAAAATCCATCAGCGTATCTGCTGAAAAACCGCTTAGGAATCAATCTGGATATTCCTGAAAGTAAATTAAAGGATGATGAACCATTGGTGCTCGATTCGCTGGAGAGTTATCAAGTCAGCGGTATTACCTTGAGTGGCATGTTGCATGGTGTTGATAAAGATGAGCTGTATCGCCGCATAAATCTATGCGGAAATTTGCCGAATGGTTATATGGGAGAAAAAGTTTACAAGCTGCTTGCAGATGATATTGGGGAACTGGCAGAAGAGATTAAGCCTTTTTTCAAAACAGGAATGCGGCGTGTTTCCGGAATGGTAGAAATTAACGGAATAAAGCTATCAGCCGTTATTGACGGTGTTACTGATGATGTCTTTGTAATGTATAGGGCAGGAAAATTACGCCCGATTGATCGCATTGAATTGTATGTAAAACATCTGTTTTTACAGCTGTATAAAGGATTTTCCGGTGAGGCGTGCTTTTATGCAACCGATGAAAATCTGGCTCTGCTACCTGAGCAAGACCCAATACAGAAACTGGCAGACATGCTTAATTTGTATTTACAGGGGCTTTCTAGTCCTCTGCCGTTTTCTGCCAAATCTTCATTTGCCTATGCGTATAATTTTCACTCCAAAGGGGAGTCAGCTGCTAACAATGAAGCTATGAATGTATGGTCAGGTAACGGTATGTTTAACGGTGAGGCACAGGATCCGTATAACTGGGTGATACATAAAGGCAACCTTCCTCAGGAAGATCAGTTTTCCGCGATTGCATTAAAGGTATTTACTCCGAAACTGTTAGGGTTAATATCGGAGGTTAGTGATGAATAGCCTGGATTTGCTCACATTCCCATTGACTGGACGCAGCCTAATTGAGGCCAGTGCAGGGACTGGTAAGACCTATACCATTGCTGCAATGTATCTACGAGCTTTAATAGAGCATAATTACCAGCCGCAACAGATTCTAGTGGTAACCTTTACCAAGGCTGCAACTCAGGAATTGCGTGAAAGGATACGCGCTCTGATCAAAGAAGCATTATTATTTTTGCAGGCTGATACCGATGATAAGCCAGATAAGGTTGTGCAGCAAATTCTGGGAAAATACCCGCTTGAAAACTGGCAGCAAATTCAGCAACACTTGCAGGATTGCCTGTTGGCGATTGATGAATCCGCAATATTTACTATCCATGGTTTTGTGCATCGCATGTTGGCAGAAAATGCCCTGGAGACTGGCACCATGTTTGAGATGGAGCTGGTTGACAGCGACGAAGTATA
>QZLE01000145.1 GCA_004796365.1 Gammaproteobacteria bacterium
ATTCATCAGGTGTTAGTGAGGAAGAAAGGATGACACTAGCGCAGGCCAAAGCTAATGAACTTTCAATGAAAGTTAAGGCACAAGGTACGCTTGATGGAACCTTTTACGGCCATGTTCTTCGTGTCGGTGAGCCGGTTCCTGTTGATGGTATTGGAAATTGGCTTGGCGGAATTTATTACGTCGATAACGTAGTTCATGAATTTTCATTTGAAGGATATCGCCAGAATTTCAGGCTTATTCGTAATGCTTTTGGGGACAATATAGAGAGCGGTCTTTTAGGTAGCTTGGCGGCGTTGATATAGGAATAACGCAAAAAATATGACGGACGAAACACAAAACTCATCAACACAACGTTACTACGGAAAATACCGAGGCTTTGTGGTTGATAGAGAAGACCCGGATAAACTCGGCAGACTAAAGCTGATGGTTCCTTCAATCCTAGGGGAGGAGGTCACTGGCTGGGCATTACCGTGTTTACCTTATGGCGGAATGGATAATATTGGCATGAGTATTATTCCTGAGCTTGAGGCGCAGGTTTGGGTTGAGTTTGAAGAGGGTTTGGTATCGCACCCTATCTGGACCGGAACGTTCTGGCAGCCTGAACAAACAATGCCGACAGGTGATAGTGAGGAACCTACTCGAAAAATATTACGCACCCAGTCAGGTCACTCAATTGAGCTTGATGATAAGGAAGGCAACGAAGAGATTTTGGTTACCCATTCTGGTGGAGCTAGCTTAAAGATAGATTGTAACGGATCTATTGAATTAAAGGCACAAGATGATGGTGCTTTAAATATGGATGCAGAAGTTGGGTCGATAGAGATAGCTGACGCGAATGGTAATACTGCAACTATGGATTCAAGTGGAGTAGCTATTGAAGATGCTAATGGAAACAAAGTTGAAATGGCAGCTTCAGGAATAAAGATTCAAGCTCAGACTATCAATCTTGATGCAACGCAGGTTCAGCTGGGCGGTGCAGGTGGAGAGCCAATTATTAAAGGACAGAGTTTTTTGACATTGTTTGCGACACATATTCATCCAACAGGGGTAGGGCCTTCAGGGCCACCGATACCGCAGGGTGAGATGTCGACATTGTCGATGAAGGTGACAAGTACATAGGACTAAAGGTAAAAAAATGAACATGGGAAAAAGATTAGTAGACCCTCCATACCTTAGCTTCCCTCTTCGGGTTGGAAAAGGCGGCGCTAATCTATCTAACAGAAGTGCGCATGTACGCGGCCAGATTGAACAGGTGCTTTTTACCAATCCTGGAGAAAGGGTATTTCGGCCTGAATTTGGTGCCGGTCTACGTGCATTGGTTTTTGAACCAAATACATCAGCAATGTGGCAGGTAACTCGTAAGCGATTGATCTCATCTTTGGCGCAAGCCTTACATGGTGAAGTAGATCCAAAAACAATCGATGTTAATGTTGCAGGTGATGGTGAAATGCTGCATATAAATGTTGCATATACGTTGGCAACAATTGGTTTTACTGAAAGACAAACTTTTTCATTATCTAAGGATTCATTGTAATGGCTCAAAGTCCACAGCCAGAATTAGTATTCGAAGGTCACTATCCGGATTGCGGAAAACGTTTAGTTGATCTTCCTAATCCATTGCCCGAAATAGGCGATGACTTTAATTGGCAAACTCGAGATTACGATAGTATCCGTTTGGCAATGATGGAGGAGTTGATAGCTCGCTTTCCAGAAAGAACTCGCTGGACACCTGCTGATTTAGAAGTTGTTATTACTGAAGCTCTGTCTTCAGTATTGGATTTATTATCAGATAAACTTGATAGAACAACTATTGAAGCGTTTTTAGAAATCGCTCGCAGACCGGATTCCGTTCGCAAGCTTTTAAAGATTATTGGTTATGACGCTTTGGCTTTGGCAAAAGCTAAGAATGAAGAGCCTTTTGCATCTAATAATGAGATTGAAGGAACTTCTGATGAAACTAGTTTAGAAGGGCTTAGACAAGAAGAGGTTCGAGTATTTGACAATTATTGGCTAAATAATCCAGCTGTAATGGAGCAGGCTAAAAAGGTTGGTATCCGCTCAATTCATGATCAGCACCGTATGGTCACCCTTGATGATTATATGAACAGAGTAGAAGAGCACCCTTTAGTTCTGCGAGCTCATTCATGGAGCGAGTGGACTGGATCATGGCCAATCATTAAAATTGCAGTTATTCCATGGAAGCGAAATAAACTTGATGATGAAGGTATTGAGTATAACGAGCAAATAATTTCTGAGATTAAGAGTTTCCATAAATCCAGGGAAGTATTTGTACCGGACTTTTCTAATTCACCCTCTATTCGTACTGTTCTTAAGCCATATATCGACTCTTACCGTATGATTGGGCAAGAGGTTCAGCTTTATGATGCCAAGGAAGTTGGAGTCTTCATGTCGCTTGTTGTGACAGTTGATCCAAACTACTTCCAGTCTGAAGTTCAGTTTGCTGTTAATCAGGCTCTTGGAACAATAGATAACGGATTCTTTAAACCTGGCAGGCTTCAATTTGGTGAAGATCTATTTGCCGGTGATATTTTCGAAACAGTAATGAATATTGATGGCGTTGAAAATTTATATATAGAACGCTTTAAACGTGCAGGAAGTACTTTTACCGATCAGTCTGAGTCTGGACGAATTGTACTAAATGGCTTAGAGATTTCCGTTTGTGACAATAATTCAGCAGATCCAGCACGAGGATATTACTATTTGAAATTCCAAGGAGGTCGTAGAGGGTAATGACAGATAATAGTCAAACCAATAACAAGCAAACTCATGACCTGACTCGTTGGAATCGCGCCGGACTGGTTAGGTTTCAATATGTTGATGGAAATGCAGCAACATATTTAGAAAAGATAAGGCAAGGGCTGGCTGATAAGTTCCCTCAATGGGAAGGGGTACAACACGATTCTAGCAATGAAACAGAATCAGAAACAAAAGCAAGAATAGAGAGCCAATACAACACTCCGACCAAAGACATGTTGTTTGAGGTTTCGCGCAGCTTTGCTCGGGGTTGCCATGTTCTTACTGAGCATATTAATGCATATGCAAATGAGAAGTACATTGGTACCGCAACGCAGTGGGATAGCATGCGCCGTTTGGTTGCTATGCTTGATTATTATCCTGCGCCGCCGGCTTCTGCAACTACAGACATAGCTTTGCTTGTTAAAGATGGTAAGAGTGGCACTGTTGAAAAAGGCGTGCAGTTTAAATATGCCCCAGAAGATGGATCTAGCCCAAAAACCTATGAAACGATCGAAAAAATTGAAGTTGATTCCCAGCTTAACATTCTTCGGGCTATAGGTTACAACAAAAACCCGGAAAGATTATCAGGCCGTGAAATCGTTGTTAAAGGTGAGTATAAAAAGCTGAAAATTGGTGAACCAATTATTATTGAATCTACCCTAAGTCATCACGCAGGTAAGACGCAAGCTTTGTTGATTAGCTCCGTTAAGGTGGAAGAGGAAAAGACAACTATTGGTCTTGGCGGTGACATTTCTAAATCGTTTAGAAAGGGATATACAATTATCCATTTCATGCCTAAGGAGAAGCTTCAGGCGCTAGGTCCAATCTCTGAGAGCACCCAGGTTGATAAAACTCTGCACCTTAAAGATGAACCGACGGACCTTGTTAGCGGTGAGATAGTGGCTGTATATGATGGACGAAATCATAGTTATCGCTCGGTAAAAGATGTTAATGAGAATAGAGTTACTTTCCATACACCAGTAGGCCATATAGATCATAAAAATTCTAAGCTAATTGCAACAGTTGCTTTACCAATTGTGCGTTATGCCAAACGCCCGGTTAAGAAAAACAAAAGTTATATAATGGTTGTTTATGCTGCAGGTGATTGGTCTTATCTGGCGAATAAATGGGTATGCGATACAAGAATTCATAATAGTAAGAATGTTCTCGTTCATTACAATGTTTCAGCTGCGAAATATACTCCAATTGGCGCCGAGACAGATGAAGATACTGCAGAACCTGGGTTTACAGCGTTAACAATTGTATGGAACCCAGAGCATGATATGGTTAAGGCAACAACAGGAAGTCTTACCTCTCTTAAGATTAGAAATCCTCAGGTTCTTAATGTCCCAAATCGTGCTGATAGCTCCTGGGATGTCGATCCATTTTTATCCAAAAGTAACAATGGAAGCTTAGTTAATACAATTAAAACTTCTGAGCCAAAGCAAATAGCCTCTGGTGATATTGCTGCTATTGTTCGTGGTGCTCAGGTTGCTTGGGGCAAAATAGAAAAAGCTCAAATTAACCCAGATGAAGAGGCTGCATACTTAACAGCCCAAGATAGATGGTATGACCATGGTGGTGGACCATTCTTCCTCTCTCAAACTAATGTGTTTACAACATTTAAAGAGCAAGCTTCACTTATTGATGCTACGGAAAATCACACTTCAATTGCAGGTAAAAAAATAGCCCTTGAAGAACTTCCTGCGTCATTACAGTTGGGCAGAAAGGTCATTATAGAGGCAAATGGAGCAACATTGCTGACTACTGTTAAGGATATAAGTAATAATGTAATCACTCTTGCCGAAAATATTACCGGAGGTTTTGAAGTTGGTAATACCAGCATATATGCCAATGTAGTAACTATTAGCCATGGTGCTGTTAAACCTGAAATCGTTCTTGGTAGTGGTGACGCAACAATTGCAAACCAAAGCTTTGAGGTAAATGCCAAAGAAGTTAGTTTTGTTCCAGACAGCTCAATGTCAACTGGTGTTAGAGCTGATATCGACGTCCTAATTGATAATCAAAGATGGACTCAAGTATCTAATTTAAAGGATTCAGATTCAGTAGATATTCACTATGCAGTCAAGATGACTGAAAGTGGAAATATCAAGATTGAATTTGGTGATGGAACAAATGGAAGAAGGATTCCTACAGGAAAGAATAATGTTCGTTTGAATTTCAGAAAAGGTGTAGGAGAAGGCGGAAATATCCCCGCTCAGATGATAGTCAAGCCTGCAAAAATGCACCCTTTGTTGGAAAAGGTATATCAACCAAGTGCTACCTACGGTGGTCACCAAATGGAGAGTGCTGATGATATGGGCAAAAATGCTCCAGGTGCGGTATTAAGCCTAGAAAGAGCAGTTTCCCTTGATGATTTTTCCAAACTTGCGCGTACCCATTCTTCGGTTTCTCAGGCTAGCTCATTTATGACAACTCTCAGCAAGAGTAGGCGTGAATGTATTGATGTCGTGGTTGTTCCTGTTGGGGGTACCGGACTTGAGTTTGTAAGAGGTCAAATTAAAGAGTTCTTACAAAAACGTGCTGTTCCTGGTGTATTGATCAAGATAAGCGAATATCAGCCAGTTATCGTCAGCATCGATATTACCATTCGTGCAGATCTGAATCGCTATAGCCCTGAAATGATAACTAATGAAGTTAAGCAGAAAATCGCTGAAGAGTTTTCAATAAATAAACGTGAGCTTGGACAATCACTACATCGTGGTGAGATATACAAGGTAGTGGAAAATATTGAGGGGGTAACAAACTCTGATTGCGTAATAGAGATAGAGCAGGTACCTACTAATTCACAGATGCCGAAGATAATTAAAGGAAGTGATGATGTAATTAGGATGGTTCAGCCATCACCGAGACAGCTGGTGCACTTGGATAACAGCTCACCTAAGGTCACAGTAGCAATAGAGGATTATCGCGTATGACAGATAAGCAAACAGAAAAGTTAAGTCACGCCGAGATGCTCTATAAGTTGATGCCTGCTGTATATAGAGCTAAGGATAATGGTTCACAAGGGAATACCATAGACAAATCAGAAGGTGATCTAAATAAGCTACTGTCAGTTTTTGGCGGATTGCTTGATGAGATCTCGGCAAATATTGACCAATTTTATGCCGATAACTTTCCATTCAATAGTAGCTCTGTTGGGGGGGATGGAGAGCCTTCAGCGTTAGGTGAAAACCAAGACTTAAGCTGCCAACCGTGGCTACTTCCTTATTTCTCCGATCTTCTTGATGTTAATTTAGTATCTCCCGATGCAAAAGGGCAGTCGCGAGAGATTGCAAATGCAGTACGCTGGAGACAAAGGCGTGGAACCATTGTTGCAACCGAAGAGATTGCGCAGAATATTGGTGATATGGAAGTGGAAGTGCAAGAAGGGTGGAAAAGGGTAGCAATGACACCACGAATTGATGCCCCACTTGCTCCTGAAAGTAGCTTTGGCGAAGATGAGGTTGATAGCAGTAAACCCCTTTGTGCAGCGAAACACCCAGGACTTCTAAATACAACAGTTGATGTTAGAAAGTACTCATTGGCTGTAAAAGCCGATCAAGCTACATCTGAAACACGCGTTTCTCGCTTTTCTTGTGAAGGAGGAGGGATGGGTGATGTGCTTTGGATACAAAAGAACAGATCCGCTATTCCCCTATATCAAGGTAGCTATCAAGATCAATCCCGAAGAACTGTTGATGTAAGAACACCGAACTGGAAAACTGGCCATGCTAATCCTCGCAGTGTCCTTCTATATTGCCCAGTTCCTCAAGGTTATTTTGTGGATGGTGCAGACAAAATATCCTGGAATGATATAGGTTCATCCAACGTTGTGGAAGTTATTAAAGAAAACATTGAGCTGGAAGGCAGAACTGTTGAAAAGATCACTTATCGTGGTAATTTTGAAAAGGCTGATCAGCAGATTCAAATATCAGACAAAGTTAGCTTAAAGCAGAACAAGATCTACCAATTCGAGAACTTAGTTTTTACCAAAGAGATAGATGCTAAAAAGATCAATATCAGCTTTATTAACTGTGCAGTAAAAGAAGTAAATATTACTTCAGTTGATAATCAGCTAATCCCGGCTCTTGATGCTGTTAATTCAATATTTGAAGAAGTATATCTGAAAGAGGGTGCAGCTAGATTCGAATATTGTACTGTTATGCAAAAAGCTATCACTCCTGAAATTCAGGCTAGTGACTGTATATTTTCCGGCACTTTGCGCCGTGATAAAACAGCATCAAATAAGAAAATTGATGGCTGTATTCGCTACAGCTGTTTACCCGCAGCTGATTGTAAAAGAATGCCTTCGTTGATGTTTAATTGTACAGACAAAGCCCCTCTTTTTTTCACCACTAGCTTTGCCGAAATAGGTTGTGGGGTTATACACCCAGCTGCAGCAGAGCAGATTAAATTTGGTGCTGAAAATGGTGGAGAGATTGGTGTCTATCACCAGCAGCGCTACTGTCTGCGTTATGAGGCTGTAATTTTAAAGATTAAAGAGAGTTTACCAGTTGGATTGAAGGTTGCTTTGATCCCGGATGAGACATTAGGGCGTGAGCCTGTTTCTCTATAAATATCTATCACAAACTTAACTAACGAGTTATAGAAATGAAAACACAAATTTCACGAAACAGTTATCAGGAAGAGAAACAATATAGCGGTATTTATCAGCAGCAGGGAAGAATGCTTACCGACGCAGATTGGAATGAGTTTGTTGATATCGTTAATGGTAGGTTGAACCAACTAGCACAGGCGGTCATTGGCACAGGCACCCCAAAAGATGGTGGTTTGAGAATAGCCTCTCAGGGAACAAGCTATAAGCTGCAACCGGGAACAATCACTGTCAATGGTGAAGTAGCAGATTTAAGATCACCAGATGGGGATAATGAGCCTTTTGCTTTTGAAAAGCAGATAGATCTTCCTGGATTAGATAAGCTTCCAAATAAAAGTGTAAATATCTATGCCGATATTTGGGATAGACCTGTCATGAGTCTAGAAGATGAAGATCTTTTAGATCCAGCATTATTCGGTGCAGATACATGTACAAGAACGCAAAGAATGGTGCAGATCAAGTGTTCTAAGTTATCGGATGATCCTCAGTCTACTGCTATTAACCCAACTTGTGGAAATGCAAAGCTACAACTTAAAAACAGAACTGTTGATGTTGAGGGTGACTCTTTTGATGTTGATACACTGGCAACCAGTTCAGTGCAAAAGTCAGGAAATTATATTTTTCGACTTGAAGTGCATGATATAAAAGGCACGCCAACTAATCCCACAGAAATCACATTTAAATGGTCTTGTGAGAATGGGGCAGAGGCTTATCAGATTTTAGATGAAGATAAGAATGAAATTCCAGTACCTCAGGATTTTGAGACAGGTGATTGGGTATTTGAACACTTTAACGATACATGCGAAAAGCACTTGGGTGTTCACCTGGAAAGTACAGCAAAGCTTGATTTACAACGGGGTGATTTGAAAACCAAGGTTGAAGCCGACTCTGCCAAAAGGTTTACCTATGTAAGGCGTTGGGATGGTTGTTGTACGTTGGTAAAAGCAGGAAGTAGTTGGGCAATTAAAACTAATGATTACCCTGCAAAAGATAGATTCGCACCACTTAAAAAGAACAGTAATAAAAGTCATGGTAGTGTTAATATCGCAGCTAATAAAGCTACATTGCACCTACAAGATCATGAGATGCAAATTGAGCTTAAAAACAAAGTATTTGTCGTAGGCGATTATTGGCAAGTTGTGGTCAGGGATGGGTATGATGGAGGCATAATTCTTACTGATAGTGAAGATGGAATAGCCCCTCAAGGTATAGAACATAACTATCTACTGATCGCTTCTATTGCAAGTAATGGAAAGATTAAGTCTCTTACTGATGAACAAAAAAGGCAGCTTAACTTTCCGAGTCTATCTAACATTCAAGCTCGTGATATCGCAATTGAAAATTTATCAGCCGATATCTTTGGAAGTTCCAACAATGTTCAAGAAGCTTTGGAAGGCATACAGGAAACAGTAGTTGATATAAAACAGGATATCGAAGCTCTGCATGCGGACAAGATACCGCTACAAAGACCGGATAATGGCCTAACTGGAGTACTTGCTCCAGCAGCAATCAAATCAGTGCAAGATGCCTTAATTGCAATCAACAATAAGCCTTCTGGCGGTGGTACCGATTTTCTTTTAACCGTTGGTAAAGGTGGCCAGTATCAAACTATAAGAGATGCACTTAGAGATAATCTAAACGAAAAGTGTATCTGGATATGCTTGCAGCCAGGTGTGCACAAGGTACCGCAAAATCTAAAGGCAGACGGCTATACCAGTTTGCGTCTATCCGGTAGTTCTTCCGCTGCAGTTACAGTGGAGATGGCAGCTGCCAAGAATGATTTTGAAGCTGATGAGTTGATTTTTGAGAACATCACTTTCAAATTAAAAGGCACTTCACAAATATTTATGGAAGGGATGAAGATTACTGCGCAAGGTTGTTTATTCTCCAGAACAAGTTCTTCAGCCGCTGCGAAGCCGATGGTTGTAGTTGGAACAGCTAAGAATGAAACCCAATTATTCTGGGAAAACAACACAATGACATCTAGTTGGACGGAGGTTGCCGCAACTCCGGCGATATTTAGTGCCGGTGTAAGGGTGAGTGGAAGAAACGTACATGCAATAGCTGGAGATATCGATGATCTGCTTAAAATTGATTATGCAGATGAGTCAGCAGAATATAAAAAGAAGCTGTCAGCAGTGGTAAAAAAAATTGCAGATATGCCAGCGGATACCAGAACCAAATGGGTTAGATATACAACAGCATCTGCTGTCAATAATCTTCCTGAGTTGGTTGATGCCTACGAGGTAAGTCATATTGCGCCTGAGGCCAGCGCGAGCATGTTAACGGCAAATAACTTTAGAATTCGCCGCTCAAGGGTATCTCCGTTAAATAACTTTAAGGCTTTCATGACCAGTGTTGGCAATGCTTCAGCTTCCGAAGCGGTCTTAAAAGCATCGCTGGATAGAGCGATTCGTTCAGTTAAAACCAAAAAATTTGGTGCCTGCCTTGGCCTGTTTAACAATTACGTAGGTGGAACAATTAGTTCCTCTGATATTAATGGAGATATCTGGTTTAATTCAGAAACATCGCGTGCGATCAATATCCTAAGTAGAAAGAAATTGTTAAAAGCGCGCCAAACCATGAAACAATATCTAAGTGGTGGTGCCGATCTTAATATAACCAACTGTAAGGTTATTAACCTTAAAGGGATGGTGTCCTCATTATCGGTTCCAGCGAGTGGCGTCATAAAACAGTACCTGCCTGCATTTGACTGCCTTGCCCTTACAGACAATGTGATTCATGAAGAAGATAATGCGTTAATGGCCCAGTATCTAACCATGAGTGGGAATAAATTTAGCACTGCAGGAACAGCTGAAGAGATCGCGCTGGTTCCTATCGTTGGTAATGGGATTTTTACCGGTAATATGGCACAGAGCCCTTATGCGGTGATTAGTAAGAAGTTGATTAAGGGTTTGAAGGAAGCAGCTAACTTTTTGGTGTTTAAGTAGGTTTTTTATAATGAAAAAACGCGAAGCAGAAAAATCTGAATCATCGTCGCAATGTCCTGAAGCCATTTGTCAGGAAGTAAATGGAGTAAACAGGCAGCAACAGATAAAAAACATTCTCTATGCATCATCAGCAAAAGGGAAGCTTAAGTTTGGTTCTAGTGGTGATGCTTCGGAAAAGCAAGCAGATTCTGCAGCTGCAGGTTTCGCGAATGGAGATAAAACAGCGCCATATAAGACAACATCTGTAAACAATTCTGCGACAACAGATTTAGGGATCTCAGAAAAGGGATCGGCGTTGCCAAATCAGCAAAAGCAACAGTACGAGTCCTATTTTGGCCAATCATTATCCAATGTCAAAATTCATACCGATAGTGAATCTGCGTACGCTGCCGATGCGGTAAATGCAAAGGCATTTACTCTTGGAAATAATATTTACTTTGGGCAAGGGCAATACTCGCCCAATACTCAGCACGGACAAGAAATTCTAACTCATGAAATTGCTCATACTATGCAGACAGATTCGGGTAATACTTTACGTAAGTGGGGAGCCAGAGAGCATCGGCGCTATGGAAATATAGCTGGTCAGAAGTTAGTTGATAATAAAAAGAAATTTCTAGAAGGATTATCGAAAGTTAATGCATCAGCAAAACCAGCGCATTCTGGGTTAGCCTATGGTGACAGTTATTCAATTAGAATGCGGCACGAAATTGATACTGTAGATGAACATGGGACACCAACCACAGAAATTCGTCCAACTGATAGAAGCCTGGGCTGGGCCTCAGAAAATGCAGGGGATCATAGTAGTAGCGCCGAATATCTCGATAAAAATAAGTATGGAGCACCAGCAGGCTTTACCGCAATGATTTCTCCGTATGTAGCCTTGGCGCGATCAAACTGGAATCATTTTTTCCCGCTTGCTGAGAAGGAGTGGGATGTTAATCATAAGACAGCAAAAGGTTATGCAATTGCTGCAAAACGGGAATTAACACAGGGTAAATTCAGCAAGGCAGAAGAGTCGATGCATAAGGCTTTAACCACCGAAGCATTTGCACTTCATTTTTTACAAGACAGCTTTGCATCTGGACATCAATATCCTCGTGCCTTTGACCGTGTATTTGATGGCTCATCTGGTAGACCGCAAACATATCACGATATTTTATGTGATGTTGAAAGCGGAATAAATATGCGCTATAGCCGTAACACCTCGCACAAGTTTCGTGGCGATAACACAGGTACAGATAAGGATGCAGAGATTGTTGGGGGCGAAACGTACAATTCTATAGCTGAAATTTATTGTGAAGCTACAGGAACATCAATGTCGGATGTGGGAGCAAAGGACCCAAAGGTTAACCCTGGTCCAGATATTCCAAAAATCATGAAGGATCCGGTAGCTGGACCAATTTGGTATGCAATGGAAACGGACATAAAAAAATTTACCAGTGGAAAAGTAAAAAATGAAACAGTCACAACAACATCAGGAAAAGTGACTGCCACCCAGGCCGAGATAATGAATGCGTGGAGGGCAGCGCATACTGATGATAAAGGCAAGGAACTAACGACTGATCAAACCCTGGCCCTTGGTAAAGATAATAATCCAGAGACGCGCAAATTTTATGAAGCGATCTTGCACGATCCTGGCTTTCTTAAAAGCAATACAGATGAAGCAATAATAAAGTTCTTGCTAAATGATAAAGGTCAATATGAAGTAAGTAAGATACTTAAACTAAACTTGCCTGTAAGTACAACCAAACATGTCCTCAAGTTATTACTAAATAACCCTAATGATACGTGGGATGGTGCTTGTGTTGGTGAGGATGAGGTTGCTGTTATTGCAATTCTGTATTATCAGACAAATGATAGATTCCGAAAAATAGTTTCCGAATTGGGTATGGATATATTTGATAATTCAATTCAAGGTGAAAATTGGGATGTATTTCTTTATATGTGTACCCTAAAATGCAGTAGTTCGAATAATATCGGAGCCGACTGGATTGCCAAAAACAAAGAAGATGACGCAGCGCGTTGGTTAACAAGAATCAGAAGTTGGCGTGGTATTGCAACAGAGCCAGTTCCGTATAGAAATGTTTCCAGAAAAGGGTGGGTGGGGATCATTCGTGCATTACTATCTGGCAGCTGTGGAGATGATGATGAGGATTCAATAGTTTATATAGTTCGAAATATGGTAAAGGCAGGTGACGGAGCGTATTTAGCCTCAAAAATTTCTAAAGATGAAATGGATTCAGGGGTTGACTGGGGACAGTGGGATACGATAAAAGCGTTAATGAGTAATTATTGGTAACGTTTCTATTGTAAGTAAGGATATTTGATGAAGCAATACAGTTTTGAAAAAGCTAATAGATCTTCTAGGCGCAATCCTGAAGAGGCAAAAACAGACCTTCCGATTATGAAGCATAACCTTGGTATAAGTATTGATGATGAAAGGTTTGATGAGGATTTGTTGGATTTAATAACCCAGGTGCATTTAAATATTTTGTGGTACCAGAACAAAATTACCAAAGAGACAAAAAAAAGGCGCTTCTTCTTTTTTGCAAGTGCGTTTTTATTACTATTGCTCCCAATAGCAGTATTTTTTCTTGCTACTTTTAACGGCAAGGCCGAATCTACAACTATAGCTACTCAGATAACAGCTCTTTTAGCTGGACTAATTGCTTTTCAAAATGTTGTAAGAACATGGATGGATGTCAGAAGTGGTGTTGGAATTTTTCATGAGGCCGCATCAAAATTAAAGAAACAACTCTTTAGCTTTGAGCATGAGTGGAGTAATCAGTTTAAACGAATATCTGGCCCCGATGAAATAAATGACCAGTTTATTAAAGAGTTTCGGTCGGCGATAAAAAACAATATTCAAACAGCAATAGATACTGAAAATGAAGAAAGGGCGCGCTTTTTCGAAAAGAGCACTTCTTTTCCTGATATAAAAGTAGGCTCTTCATTAGCAGATGCAACTAAGACTGCTTCAGGTGTTAAGAGGAATCTTGGCTTATAGTTTGAATAAAATATTAATACTCTGAGCATTATCTTGGATTACTCATTGCTTAGCCGAGTCTCTTGACTGATTTTTTCTTCAATCAATCAATTATAAACAAGAATGAAAAATGGGTGATTCAAAACAAAAAACAACTGAAACAGAAACTGCGCATGCAGTAAATGTTGCTGAAGAGCCTATTGCCAGCCAAAAAGAGCGAAGAGAAAATGTAAAAGGAATACTCTATGGAAGGCAGTTTTCTGGGAAGCTTGGTTCTGCTGATGATCCTTTAGAATCTAAAGCTGATAGCATTGCAAACAGAATCTTATCGGAGCCGATAGAGCGTGGCTTCCGTTTTGGCCATAATGGTACAATTAATAGTAATCGTCGCCATCTTTCATCAGTAGAGAAGGCTTTTTTTGAGCCAAAATTCGGTACTGACCTATCAGGTGTAAAGCTAAACTATTCATTTGAGTCATCAAAGTTTGCAAAGGGGATTAATGCTCGGGCATTTACTCACGGTTCTGAAATCCATTTTTCTAGTGCAGATATCGATACCCAATCGCCTTCAGGGCTTAGAACTATTGCGCACGAACTGGCACATGTAGTTCAAAATCGAAACTCACTTCAAGAGAAAAACACAATACGAAGGGAGGTAGAGCACACTGGTAGGGTTGAATATAGTACTCGTTATAGAAACAGTGAAGGAGAGCTAAGGGACGATGCAGATGAACGGGAATTAGCTGTCCTTGTAAGAGTTTTTTATAACCTGCAAAGAGCTGGTTTAATAGATGAATCTGAGCACCTTGGAGATGACTTAAATTATTGTCAGCGTGCTGCTATGGGAACAATTATGGATGAAATGGGGGTTGATAGAGGGATTACAGGGTGTAGTGTTCCAACTACATATGAAGCTGCGTTAAGGGTATTGGTTACGGATGCAGATGATAACGGAAGGTTTGATGTTAATATTGATGCCCTATATCGTTCTAGGCTGACCAATTTGCCGCAAAATAGTTGTGTGAATACTGGAGTTATCGAACTGGCATTGAATGCTGAGCTTAACCCTTCAGATGATTGGCTGGATGATCAATCTGATGATGCAGATCATTCAAACGATTTTTTTGGACAAAGCACGCAGTTTGTCGATAGATTTGGCAGATTAACCGATGAAGGTGATGCGGTTAGGGGGCAGGATGAATCTTATGTAATTACTGATGTGGAAAGGTACTATTGGCGTGCTCGCAATAACCTGCGTGGCCTTATAGCTGAAGATCAGTTTGAACAAATTGTAACTAATGCTATTGCAGCAGCAAATGATCTGAATAACGCTGGCGGAATGGAACAGGCAGCAAAGATAATGGCTTTTGCCTTTAGAGCCACAGTGAATAATATGACCCTAACTGACAGGCTTATTTCAGCTTTAGATCAAAGTCAGCCTTTAGCTCGCATTTTAGATCAGGAAGTTGATATTAGATTATCTTCCTCTTTACGTTTTGGACTGGATAGCCATGAAGGGATAGATATTGATACAGGTGCAAATACTTTTATAGTCACGTTAGGGCGTTTGGTAGAGCTTATACAAATCCGTCGTGACTTTGTAAATACTGTAGATGCAGCGGTAGAAGGCGATGTTCAGCTTACTCCAACTCTAAGCAGCATGACCGAATACATGCACCAGTTAGTTAGAACTGCGTCGCTTGATGATGTTAAAACCGCACTTGGAAATGCCTTATCCAGCCAGTTTGTTCACTCTGGTGATGGTGTTGACTATGATGGTTTTCCTGGGGAAACACGAAGCAGCAATATGCAAGGTTTATACGATGCATTATCTCAAGATGGCGCTGGAAGATACGTAATTGACTGTGATGGATTTGTTGCGTTTGCCAGACACTTTCTTGATGCTGGAACCAACAGATTTGGCTTTGTTTTTATGGATCGAAGGACAAGAAGTATTATGTGCCCCAACTGCTATGATGCCTCTACTCACGCCATGATGGCTGTTCTCGAACTGCAAAGTCAGCAGGGTTTTATTGTAGACAATGAGAATATACATGGAGAATTCACTTTTGTGAGAGGGTGTAGCGATCGAGAATTGATTGACTCTATTGGCGAGGGTTTAAGATCTGCCGGTACAACATCTCCAATGGCAGAGGTATATATGTCTTTAGACCAATCAATATATGATGCCGGTGATGACCCAAACAGATGGAATTGGTCATACTGGTCACCAGGTCAGGAATGAAATAAAAACAACAAGTATTCTAATGCGCATAACAAACTGGATAAAAAGAGATTTTTTTATTGATATGACTCACAAAACAGGTAAAGAATTCTGAATATTAGCCCCAGTTTAATTATAATAATCCTCATGGTGTGTTCTCAGACGAAAAAAAAATATCCTAAAGCATAATAATAATTATATGCATAATACTCAAAATAAATCTGATATAGATTCAGAGTTTAATCAAGTTAATGGAATCATTGCCCATGGGGTTGATGAGTTTGAGTCATTGCAGCAAGAAATTGCTTTAATCCATGATATTGCTCATGCTAAAACGCTTGAAGAAGTTCTTAATATCATCCTTAAGGCTTTGAATAAGAAATATGGGTTCAATATGTCTGCCGGGCAGATAGTGGATGAAGAGAACAAAATACTTAAATTTCTAACTTTTTTTACAACTGAAGAAGTGGACGATGAAATAAGAAAAAAAGTTTCAGTAGACGTCCCGTTAGATTACCGATTGTCTGTTTCAGCTTCTGTTGCTATCAGCAAAAGATGGATATATGCCAGTGCAGACAGAATTGATGCTCTAAGTGAGATTCCTGAAGTTGATAGAAACAGCCTTGAGTTGTTAGGTATCAAAGAAAACCTTATCCTCCCAGTTGTTGATAGAGATAAAACTATTGCAGTTATTCACCTTGGTGCAATCGGCAAACGCTTGTATCTTACAAAAGAAAAATGCCAGGAGATTTATCGCTTCATCGGTGGATTAGCTCCTAATGTACTAATTATAAAAAATAAATTTGAGCAGGAATATATTAAGCAAGAGCAGCAAAAAACTCTGGATATTATTCACCGCATTAGCAAAACCATCAATCTAGAAGAGATCTTGGATATTATAGGGGAAGAGATAGGACAATTAGATAGTATAGACGGCTATACAATCAACCTTCTGGATAAAGAGAAGAATATCCTTACGTGCAGCAAGGTTTCTTTGCCTGGTAATTTCAAGGCCATTGAAAGAACATTCCATCATTTTAATTATTCATTGGGCCCTGATGATGAAAACACCCCGGTAATAAATGAAAAAAAGGTAGTATCCATTGATACTCAAAACATTTCTCGCTTTTCTGAGTCCGCCAGGTCAAGGTTTAAGGCTTGGCGGATGCGTCATATGATTACTATTCCTATCACAAATATTGAAGATGTTAATGCTGATGTTGTCGGCGCAATTACAGTATTTAATAACACTGGAAAAATATGTCATAAATCGATCGATACATTGTGCCAAAAAATGGTGATGTTTTTTGATCCAATTGAAAACTCGATTAAATACAGCAAGCTTAAAGCAAAAGAGAAGCTGGTTGAAACTGGAATTGCAGAACGCGCCAAATTTTTAAGTTTTGTGAATGAGGTTAACAACCTAAGTTCTGTCGATAAAATCTATGAAAAAATATCTGAAGAATTTTTAAGACGCTATCCTTTTGACATGGTCTCTATATTAATGAAAAAGGACGGTCGCCTGCACGGAGTGTCATCATATACAAAAGATGAAAGATTTAAGCTAAAGTCAGAGGAATGGAAGAAAATCATTAAGGAGAAACCGTTTGATATTTCTTATGAAGGCGGGTCATATTCAATGTGCTTCCTTAATGACCAAAATCTTTACTTTCCGGATGTACCACAGATTCAAAATTTGCCAATGAATCGAAATGACAAGGTAATGCTGGATCAAATTGGTGGTTTCAAATCTATTATTCACTTGCCGATTAATAAGGACAATAAGCCTATCGGCGTGATCTCTATCAGTAGTTTCGATTCCTTCGTGACTTTGTCACGGGAAGATATTAACTATCTGGAAATGTTGTCGTCATTTATTGGGACATCTATTGTTAATGCCGGCCTGTATTCAACAATTGCCGACCAAAAAAACGAGATTGAGGAAACGTTATCAGAGCTTAAGTCTACTCAGGACAAGCTGGTTGAAACCGAGAAAAAGAAGAATGAGGCTTTGGTTATAGCGATGCAGGCAGCAGAAGCCTCTGCGGAAGCTAAGAGTTCTTTTCTGGCAAATATGAGCCATGAGATTCGCACGCCAATGAATGCAATTATTGGTCTTACAGAGCTGGCCTTGCAGCGTGAAATGACACCAAAGATGCGTGACTATCTGGGTAAGATTAATACTTCATCGCAAACGCTATTGGGTATTATTAATGATATTCTCGATTTCTCAAAAATTGAGGCTGGCAAGCTTTCAATAGAAGAGACAGAGTTCAATCTATACGAGGTGATCGACCATATTTCAGATATTTTTTCTACCAGGATTGTAGATAAAAATATCAGTATGATAATCAACCCAAGCCCAAAAATACCGAGGCTATTAATAGGTGATCCCCTAAGACTTAGTCAGGTTCTAATCAATATTATAAACAATGCGATCAAGTTTACTAACGAGGGTGAAATTCAGGTTTCAATAGATATTTCATCTTTAGAAGGCGATCAGGTAGTTTTGGAATTTCAAGTAGCTGACACAGGTATTGGTATACCCCCAGAGGTAATACCATTGCTATTTACACCATTTACCCAGGCAGATGGGTCAACCACCAGAAAATTTGGCGGAACCGGGCTTGGGCTAAGTATTTGTAAACATCTTGTAGAGTTAATGGATGGTGAGATTAACGTTGAAAGTCATCTAGGTTTTGGCAGTAAATTTTCCTTTACTGCAGGGTTAAAGGTAGCAAATTTAAGCTGTGTCGGCCTTTACAATAGTATGGGCCTGATTCCTGAAGACGTTACCAACAAAAACATCCTGATTGCAGCTGATAATATTCATGAATCAAACTATCTTTTTGAAATCCTTAAAAATCACAGGGTTAAGGCAGAAAGGGTGCATGATTTTTCATCAGTAGTGCATGAGCTTTCAAAGGAAAATCGTTATGACTTGCTGTTAATAGACTCTAATCTATTAAACCAATCTTTTACGCAGCGTATTGCTGAGCTTCATCTATTATATTCAGGAAAAATCGTTCTGCTTTCACCATTTGGTTTTGATAATTCAATTGATAAAAGTTCGTTGCAATATATCAATAATATTATTACAAAGCCTATAAAGATCTCTGACCTGATAAACTGTATTTGTAAAAATCTGCTATCTGGCCATGAATATACGCCGATATATAAATCTAGCATCAATGATGAAAAGGCATATGATGAGTTGGAGATTATTGAAAAAGTCAGGGGTATCAGAATACTGTTAACTGATGATAATGTTATTAATCAACAGGTAGGTAGGGAGTTATTGGAACGCGTTGGTGCAGTGGTTGATGTTGCCGATGACGGTAAACAGGCTATCGCTAAGGCTTTACAAAATCAATACGATATTATCTTTATGGATCTACACATGCCTGAGATCGGGGGACTTGAGGCAACACAGATCTTGCGCTCCATGCAGTCTACAAAAGATATGCCCATTATTGCAATGACAGCGAATGCCATGCAGGGGGACAGGGACAACTGTATTAATGGTGGGATGGATGATTATATTTCCAAGCCTGTCATGACAAAAGACCTGTATGAACTCTTATTAAAATGGGATCCAAGGGAGCACCCGGAATCAGCGCCTTCAACGCTAGAGGTTGTGCATGAGCATATAGGGTACGATAAGCAGTGCGATGAACATCAAGAACAAGAAGAGCTGGTGGCTGAAGCAAAAGAACTATCTGTTATAGATGTTGAAAAAACACTGAAATTATTGGCCGATAACGAATCTTTGTTTTTAGAGATATGCAATCTTTTCATTAATGATTATTCCGATAGCATGGATAGATTAAAGACTTATGTCCAAAATAGTGATTTCGGTCTTGCATATAGAGTTTGCCATAGTTTAAAAGGGGTGGCTTCAACCATTAGTGCCGAGAGTTTTTATAAGATTTGCTGTAAATTGGAGCAGGCATTTGAGGAAGAAGATGACGTAAGAGTGGATAGCTTGTTTCCAGAGCTGGAGCAGCAGTTTGGTTATTTCTTAAAAGATGTTGAGAAAATTGTTTCCTAATTCCCTGAAACGATTCGTTATTAGCCTTTTAAGTTTCTTGAGCTATTCGACTTTGTTAAATTAGCGTGTTTTTGTTTGCAGTACAAAGTAAAAAAAGCGGAGAACAATGTCTCCGCTTAAAACTCTCGTTGTATCCTTAATAATTATTACTGACAGCTAGTTACCTTAGTCCAGTGACCAGGAGCAGTCTCCTCAAGTGACGTTGTATCAGTATTCATTCCAAGGTAGTCATTTGAGCCATTTGCGTAAACCAGAATGTTGTATTTCATGGTTGCACGTCCAGCAGCAACATGGTCTGAGTTCACAGCTGATAAACATGTTGGTGTTACTTCATCACCCTCAACTGTAACACGAATGGTTTGTGTGTCAGTGTAACCGTCATTATCTGTTACGCTTAGGTTGATGTCATATACACCAGCTTCGCATAGGTTAGCTTCTCCAGAACTTTGAACTACAGAGCTCTGAGTGTCTTTCAGGTCAACTGTCATTGGGAAGTAGTAAAATGACTCACAATTTCCATTTTGATCGTACTCGCGTTGTTTCTCTGTATACTCAACTACGTCTGCACTTGAGAAAGTATTACGATCCATTGGGTTAGTTGAAGACATAATGAATGGCTTTTCTTCATCTAATACAGCGATTTGACGATAAGCAGTCGCTGAATTACCTTGAGAGTCTGTAACTTTATACTCCATAGCATTGTAGCCATCTACGCTAGTATCAAGTGTTGGGGCAGAAACTTGTGAGGTAAGGTTGCCGTCAACTAGATCCCATGCGTAATATCCTAGCTCAACCCATTGAGAACCTTTAGTTACCTTGATAAAGCCTTCGCCACCTTCACCAGCTTTGTCATCAAGAGCAAGGTGGATGTGTGGAGCGCCATCATCTGCACGCACGTTTACCATGCGAGTAACCTTAATTGCAGTGTTACCAGCAGAGTCAGCAACTTCATAGGTTAGCGGATAGTTACCGATAGTATTAGAATCTACGTAGCCTGCAATTGTTACATTTGCAGAGATGTCACCATCTTCGCGGTCGGTAGCAACTGCACCAGCTTCTTGATATGTAGTGCCAACTGCTAGGTATACACTTTCATCACCATTAATTTCAATTACTGGAGGAAGGTTAGTTCCACCGGTGCATGTGTTTTGTGTAGAGAAGTATCCAGTAGCAGTTTCATATAGAGTTACAGATGTTGTACCCAGTGTGCCAAGCTCTTCATTTGAACCTTGAGCATAATAAGTAGTAGTTGTTGTACCACCCCAGCAGAAAGTACCCCAGCATGTTTGCCCAGTTGTTTCTGATTCGCTGTAAGCGCGACCAGCAGTTTCGTGAGCGCTTAGTGTTGAAGAGAAGCTATCACACTGCTCAACTTGCTCGTCAGACATGTATTGTAGAGCTGCAGCTAGGTTAAGTCTTTTTCCGCTAACAGTAATGCCTTCCATCGCTGCGACAGAATCACCTGTTTTCATTAGAATTGCTTTAACTTCGTACGGCTTTAGTTCAGGGTTTTTAGCAAGAACAAGAGCAGCTGCGCCTGTTACATGTGGAGCAGCCATAGAAGTACCGCTCATAAGCCCATACTCATTGCCAGGTAGTGTGCTGTAGATTCCAACACCAGGTGCAGCAATATCAACGCTAGCAAAACCATAGTTACTGAAAGGAGCTAATTGATCGTCAGCATCAGTTGCCGCAACAGAAATGATATTTCTGATTTCAAGATCTGAAGGGTAAGTTCCAGAAAGCTCACCATCAATATCTGAAAGGTCATCCATATCGCTTCCGGCATTACCAGATGAAATTACTGCAACCATACCTGCTTCGTCTGCAGCTTTAAGAGCATCAGCAATTGGTATATATAGTGATCTGCCGGCTAATTCTGCATCTGCATAAAAAGTACCATAGCTATTATTCGAAACCTTTGCGCCCATGTTGGTTGCATAGATAATACCTTCAGCGATATCAGAAAGGTATCCACCACCATTTTGGTCAAGAATTTTAACTGCCATTAGGCGTGCATTCCAGTTTACACCAGTGATACCGATGCCATTATTACCTTCCGCAGCAATTGTTCCCGCGCAGTGAGTACCATGTCCGTAATCATCCATAGCGTCACCGTTACCGTCAACGAAGTTATAACCGTAAACGTCATCAATATAACCATTTGCGTCATCGTCGATACCGTTACCTGCGATCTCACCAGTGTTAACCCACATGTTATTAGCAAGATCTTCATGATTGTAGTCGATACCAGAGTCGATAATTGCAACAACTAGATCGCTTGAGTCTGTTTTGATATCCCATGCAGCTTCAGCACTGATATCAACACCAGCGGTTCCTGGCTCAAAAAACTTGTCATGGCTTTGGGTTTCTTCATTCCAAACCCACTTTTGAGCTTCTTGTCCAGTGTTTTTAAGGCCCCAAAGTTGTTGATTCAGATCGTTTGGAGCAAGATTGGCTTTTATGTATATATCAGGGGTAACTGATTCAACGTTTGGATCATTTAGTAGTTGTTGAAAAGCATTCTGCATGTTTTCAGCAGCGTTTAGTTCAACCACTTGCCATTTAGCTAGGGCAGAAGTGTCGATATTTAGATTGGCAAAACCTTTAAACAGTTTTGAAACATTTTTTACGTTAAATGCAGCAAGGGTAGAATTTACAAGATCCTTAGAAGCATTTTTCTTATATTTAACAAGAAAACGGTTAGCACGAATTTTCCCAGATTCGGTCATAGAACTCAGGTCATGCATACCGGTCGGTACCGAATCGCTCAAATTAAAAGCAGCTGCTGGAGTTGTAGCAGCAGATATTGCGATTGCTAAAGCGGGAGCAAGAATTGCTTTAGCTTTGATAAGAGATTTAATGTCCATAATAGTGTCCTAAAAAAGTTAAGTAAGTTGATTGATGTAGACCAGTCGTTTTGTGATCTGGTTCACATTCTAATCGGTATGATGCGATGCGCAATAGTGTCATTGGTCATGACTTGCATACATTACTAATGGCATGGGTACTCAATTGCGTTGTCCAGTCATGTGATTTAATATCTTGAAATATTGCAAAAAAAGGTAGCGTTGCCATGTTCATTACACTTTTAATATTAACTTATGCTACACTTTTAATATCGATTTGTTGGTTTTTTTAAGGACTTTTTAATGCAGATTTGGGTCGATGTTGATACGTGCCCAGTTGAGATAAAAAATATTTTAACTTCTGCCGTAAAATGTACAGGAGTTAGCTTAACTCTTATTACAAAACGCGGGCACATTCCATTTCCTGATTCAAATATTAATCTGCTTGAGCTATCGGCAGATGCATATAGCATTCCTGATCGGGAAATGGCCGTAAGATCAAAAGTTGGTGATCTAGTAATCACCGATAACTTGAATCTGGCTGTTGAGGTTATGGAAAAGGGTGCAAGAGTTATGGGCTATAAGGGGGAAACTTACACACCTGATGAAATTGAAGAGAAGAAAAAAGTTGCAGACTTTATCGAAACCATGCGCTCTATAGGCGCAGAAATTGGTAATACACCACCATTATCTCCTGTGGAAAAGCAAAGCTTTATTAGTAAGCTCGGCAACATCCTGGTTAACTATTAATTTTCTTTTGTCTGTTTTGATTTTAACCTCTTGATTGATAGCAAATAATTATTGTATCTTGAACGATAATGAACATTTGTTATCAAGGTTTCTTATGGATCATACAAGCCTCAAAGTTTTTATCGCCGTAGCTGATACAAGGTCATTTTCACGGGCTGCTGAACTTATGTTTATTACACAGCCAGCTGTTAGTAAGCGAATAAAGGCTTTAGAAGAATTTCTTGATACTCGACTGATTGATCGATCTGGCCATACTGCATTGTTAACAGCCCAAGGTGCGGAGTTATATAAAAGAGCTAGAATCATTCTTAGTGAAATAGAAGATGCGAAAAAGGCTATTGATAATCTAAGCACAAATATTGCCGGCACATTATCAATGGGCACCAGTCATCATATTGGTTTGCATCGCCTGCCAGTGCTATTACAACAGTATATTAAGTCTTATCCTGATGTAAGGCCTCAAATTAGCTTTATCGGTTCCGAAGAGGTCTATTCCGATGTTGTTCAAGGTAGTTTGGACTTAGGGATAGTGACACTGCCACCAAATGATACGCCAGATATAGAACGAGTTTCGTTGTGGAATGATCCGCTTGAATTTGTAATCGGTCGAGATCATTTATTGGCTAAAAAATCAGATGTCTCTTTAGAAGACCTTGTTGATATAACAGCGATTCTTCCAGCAAAGAATACCTTTACCCGTTCTTTGGTAGAGGATATTTTTGTAGAGGAGGGGTTGAGTATCGATATCAATATTGAAACCAATTATCTTGAGACAATTAAAAAAATGGTGTCAATTGGGCTTGGTTGGAGTGTTTTGCCGCGCACAATGCTTGATCCATCGGTTTGCCGTATACCAATTGATTATAAAATTAAGCGCAGCCTTGGGGTTGTCTATAGCAAGAATCGGACTCTATCCAATGCCGCTCGTGCAATGCTTGAGCTTTTAAAGCAGCATAGATAAATATTGATAAAAACACAGAGAATGCTGTCTTCGTTTTTATTATTGGATATATAAGTATTCAGGTTATTATTGGTTTACTTTCTGTATTTTATTTTTATTGTCCTGCATAAACTTGTCTTGCTTTAATACCTCTTGGAAGTTCTTGTCCTGCATGGCATCATTGCCTTCTTCATCAGTAATCTTTATGTCGTACGTAATGCGCATACACCCCCAGTGTTTACCATTTATATATATTGGTGCTGAGCAGTCTTTTAGTACAGCATATTGCCCGCCTAGATATGGAATTCTATATGTTTGTAGCAGAAACTTGTTGCGATTTTTTGCAGCAGCTAGGCCTGCGGAATCATTATAGATACGCATGCTGCGGCAGTTTAGAGTATTCCAAGTAGGGTCATCTGGCCTTTGTTGGTTATGGCGAGCATTAATGTGGCGCGGGATAAAACCATTTATATCAGTTGCAGTGCAGGTGGCAATCCGCTTGTTTTCGAGAACAGGCTCTTGAATTGCTGGCAAAACTTTATCGCAAAACTTAACAAATTTTGTATTGAATTGTACCGGATTAGTGTCGGGAATTTCTTGATAGTCAAAGTCGAACATATCGGCTTCTGCAATTAACCCTTTTTCTACACCATCTTCATAAACTGTTGAAACTGTTTTAGCCAGTTCCTGGCATAGTTCTACCATTGGTGTATCAATGGTTTCAATCCCTTCAACCAGAGTATGGCGCACGATCTCTTCAACTGAATTGCGCAAAGCATTAATGCGGTCTTTTGTTTTACTAAAGCGTTCGTTTGCTTCTTCTACATCTTCAGTAAGGTTGTTTAGTCCTTCAACGGTGATATTGCAGTGGTGGTCAATATCTGTTGCTGCAGTAACGATATTGGATGAATTTTCATCTATTGACTGAATGTCAGTTTCCAGAAGGTTGATCGCATTTCCGATAAGCTCGGCATCTTGTTTTACTGTTTCAGCCTTTGTGGTATTTCTTTCACTCATATCAACAAGTGATTCTATCTGGTTTGCCAGTGCGTTGATGGTGTTCGAGATCTCAGTGGTTGCCTCGCCGGCTTTTTTGGATAGAGACTTTACCTCTTCGGCAACCACCGCGAAACCTCTGCCAGCTTCACCTGCACGGGATGCCTCAATTGTGGCATTAAGTGCCAACAGGTTTGTTTGTTTAGAGATTGAAGCTATGGTTGATGTTATTTTCTTAACCTGGCGCAGAGCAGAGCTTAGCTTTTCCAGCTCAATACTTGATTCGGTAACTGATTCGGAAAGCTCTTTAATATTTCCGATGGAGCTGTTAATAGTTACTTTGGAATCACTAATGTTATCGATTGCTCTGGTTACAACATCTTTGGTAAGGTTTACAGATTGATTAACTGTGTTATTACTTTCCAGCATTGAAGAGGCATTGACCTGAAGATCTCTGAACATATTTGCTTCTTCATTAACTTTTTGGCTAAGTAAGTCAACCCTGCCGGCTATACCAACAATTTCCAGCGTTAGGTCACCTACGCCTTCGGCTGTTCTCTGTAAAGAACTTCTTAATTCATCAATATTGAAACTTGGTTCATCAGTAGTTTTGTCTGATTTGCTAAAAAAAATCCATGCCATAACGATAATTACTAACTCTTGTTCTCGCTATCAAAAATAATTTCCTAACCAAATTGTAGCACATAAAAACAAAGAATTACTTATGCTGTGCTATGTTACAAATGTATCTAAAAAAATGAGAACCAGTCCATACTATTGACTAGTAGTCAGCAGAAAAAAGGCTTCATTTGTACTTATTTGGCAGGATTAAAGGTTCCTGTTTTTGCTTTTATTTGTTTTTTAGCAAGCTCAACCTTTTATTGTTAAGTTGCTATTAGTTATTTTTTTTAGTATTCGATAATTCAACTAAATTTGCTGACTCAGTCGCTAGTTTGCTTGAATTGTCCTTAGCTATCATAAGTGATTCCAGAGACTTTTCAGATTCAGTTTGTATTGTTTCAAGTTGCTCCAAGGTAATATTACACTGGTCGGCAACGTTGTCTGTATTTCGTGATATTGATGTTGAAGCATTTGAAACAATTTTGGTTGTGGAATTAAGTGTGTCATATATGCTGCCAACAGATCTACGGCATGACTTAAGTTCTCGTTTTTTGCCTGCTCCTTCGGTACTTTCTTCAATAAGTTTATGTATCTGATCATTAAGAACTTTTAGAATTGTATCAATTTCACGGGTAGCATCAGAGGTTTCGCTTGATAGGTTTTTTACCTCTTCAGCTACATTTGCAAAACCGATACCTGATTCTCCTGCACGAGCGGCCTCTATAGTGGCATTCAAAGATAGTAGATTTGTTTGTTTGGCAATATTATTGATGCCAGCAGCTACTTTACTTATTCGTTTCAGGGTGGACGCTAAGGAAAGTAGATCATCTTTAATCTCAGATGATGTGTCTATCAGCATTTCAATAGAATCAAGGGCTTCGTTTACACTTGTTTTAGTGCTCAAAACTTGTGATAGTGATTCTTCGGATATTGCTGAAGAGCCGTCAGTATATTGCTTTATGTCATTTACAGATTCTATGGCCTTTTGTGAGTCTGCATTGATCTTGCTCAATAGAACTTTTTCGTCTTCAGTTCTTTGTATTGCAGAAGCTAATCTTGATTCAACATTAATAATCTGTTTTTCCAACACGTTACTTTGAGATGCGGTGTTATTAATGATTCTTTTATACAGATCCGTGTTGTTTCTATTGGCTTGAGTAGTTTTGGTTTCATCTGGCTCTGATTTGTTTTTAAAGAAAAACATAGTTCAATTATCCTTAACATTAACAGTGCAAGCTTTTTTGAAGACAAAAGTTACTGCATTAATATTGTTGTTTAGGTTGTAAAGTTTATTCGGCTGGCGCCCCAGTGGCGGCCGTTTATATAGATTGGAGCAGTAGCCTCTTTTACTATAATAAATTCTCCGCCACCTTGGTCTCTGCGGTAAATCTGTAGTAAGAATTTAGCCTGATTTTTTGCTGATTTAAGGCCAACCGGGTCATCATACATTTTTCGATTTCTGCAGTGTTGTGCATTCCATTCCGGGTCATCTGATTGTGGCTGAGAGACAGCTTTCATATGTGTGCCGATATAACCGTTTATATCGCAGCAGCAAGATGCCACGATATTTGGCAGGCGTTTACTAATCTCTTCCTGAAATTCAGGGAAATATGTATCAGTTATTTCAATGAATGGGGTTGAAAACTGCGCTGGGTTTGTGCCTGGAATTTTCTCGTAACTGAAATCAAATACTTCATTTTCAGTTATTTCACCACGTCTTATACATTCCTCGAATGTATTTTGTGCCTGCTGAGCCAGTTCAATGGCAAGGCCTATATATGGGGTATCAAGAGTCTCAATTCCGTCAATGGCTGTTAGGCCTACCAGTTCCTGTGTGTTATCCAAAAGTTTATTCAGTTCAGGCTTTGTTTGCTCAATTACCTTGTTTGTCTCTGCCGCATTATCAACCAGCCTTCCTATTTGGTGCGCAGTATCTGATGTAACTCGGCCGATAGAATCGACAGAGTTGGAGATGTTTTTAGAAACTTTTTTGATTGAGCTAATCATCTCTTTTACATGAACTGACATAGAAGATATTTCGGAGGTCTTTGAACCAAACTTTTCAGCTTGTTCAGCGCATATCTGACCTTTATTCATTAGCCTTCCGGTAATGGTATCCAGGTCTCGTAAGGTTTTATCAATTGTTGCAGCAGCGTCAGATGCCTGTTTGGAAAGGGTTTTTACCTCGTCTGCAACAACTGCAAAACCTTTCCCTCTTTCTCCAGCACGTACGGCCTCAATAGTTGCATTAAGTGCTAGCAGGTTGGTTTGTTTAGCAATTACGCCGATTTTTTTTGCTATTGATCCAACTTTTTCAATAGAGTCTTTAAATGTTGTTATCTGAATGCCTAGCCCACCAGCAGAAGAGGTAAGGTAGGAAAGTGATTTTATTGAGTCATGAATTGATTCATCGGCAATTTCGATCTTGCCGGACGCACTTCCAATAGAGTTGCTTATATCTTTGGCTGCATCTCCAATGTCAGCATTTACTGACTGCAGTTTTGTAGAGATACTGTCAAATTCACGTAACCTGTTGCTTTTTTCTGAAATTTGAGAGGTTGTGCTATCTAAATTGCCTGTTAATTCTACAATTTGAACGCCAAGCTTGCCGGATGCCACAGCAATCTTGTTTATCGTTGATAATAAATCAGAATCAGTCATAAATCTATCTATCGTCCTAGTCCTTTAAAGGCCAGTTTTTGTGCAATATTTGCGGTATCCCATTTTACAACACCTAAACTTAAGTAGGCTCTTAGTCGTGAGTGACTTTAAGGTCGTATGTTAGCCTTAACGCACCCCAGTGTTTTCCTTGAACATATAATGGGACAGAACAGTCTTTGACCAGGGCATATTCTCCATTACCCAGTGGTGCTCTATAGGTTTGCAGCAAAAATGGCTTGGTGTTTCTTGCAGCGGCAATTCCTACCGGATCATTAAACATCATTCTGTAACGGCTGTTAGTTTTGTTCCATTCCGGATCATCCGGACGCTGCGGGTGTGATCTGAAGTTCATATGTCTTGGCATGTAGCCATTTATATCAACAGTTACGCAGGCGGTGACTCTTTCATTTTCCAGCGCAGGTTCCTGTATGGCAGGTAAATTCTTATCACAAAAATCTGTGTAGCGTGTCATAAAGTGCTGAGGATTGGTATTTGGAATCGGTTCGTAGTTATGGTCGAACAGATCCTGTTCACTTAACAATCCATTGCTAATTGCGTTTTCAAAAAGGGTCTCAATTTCTTTCCCCTTTTCTTTAACCATAGCAATCATCGGTGTGTCAACGGTAACAACGCCGGGAACGACAGTATAGCGGATAAGTTCTTCTGTCCATGATCTTAGGGTCGAGGCGCGATCACGTGCTTTATCTACTGTTTGAGTTGCTTCCTGAACATCATCAGTAAGGTCATTCAATCCTTCAACTGTCTTTTCGCACTGGATATCAATTTCGTGTACTGCCCCAACTATCGAAGTTGATTCTTCGTCAATCAATGCGACTGTTGAACCAATTTCAGTGATGATTTCCTGGATCTGCGTGGTGCCATTTCGAACATCTTCAGCTGTGGCCTTGTTTTCATCGCCCTGGTCGATCAGGGTTTCAATGGTTTTTCCGAGAGTTGAAAGGGTAGAGCTGATTTGAATGGTTGAGTCTGCAGTTTTCTTGGCCAGGTTCTTTACTTCTTCAGCAACAACAGCAAATCCACGACCTGCTTCACCTGCTCTAGATGCCTCAATAGTTGCATTAAGAGCTAGAAGGTTAGTTTGTTTGGCAATAGAACTGATAGTTACCGCAATTTTGCGTACTTCTTTAAGTGCATCATTTAGTTCGGAAAGCTGGTCAGAGCTTTTAGTTACTGATTCAGTAAGAGTAACTATGTCTGAAAGGGATGATTCTATTGTGTTTTTTGAGTTTTCAATACTTGTGTTTGCAGAAGCTGTCAGGTTTTTGGCTTTTTGCACAGAAGAATCAACACGTTTGTTGCTGTCCATCAATATATTGGAGATCTCCAGCAGTTTGCCAAACATCTCTTCTTCGTGCTTGATCTTATCGCTGAGTATCTCAATACGTCCGGCAATATCAACAACTTCAGTTCCGAGGCTACCAACACTTCCGGCGGTTTTTTGTAATGCCGCCATTACAACATCAGGCTCAAAATCGTACCCGCTTTTTTCTTTGCTATCTGAGGTAAGAATTCCGCCTGTTAACTTAGATATGACTGAATTTCCCATAACTCTCCTGTGTTGCTATATCAGCTGACCAAAAACACCTACTATAATTATACGGCAGATGCTGTAATTTATTGATAGCTGAGTCAGCCAAACTCCTTTTTAAAAATACTCACAGTAATTATAGAACCAATATCTCAATTCGCTTAAAAATGTTTACTTTTTTTTTGTGCTGATGATAAAAAATGTGACATATTTGGTTTTAGCACAAAAGCGCCGCAGTTCATATGTATAAAATTATTTATTTTCTAACAAAATGTGATTGCTTCGGTATATAGGAACGGCGAAAGTATTTATTGTCTGCTATCTTTATTAAAATTGCAGCTTTTTATGGATAGCTGTAGTTAATTTTTGATTTAAGTGTGATAACCAGGATTTTGTTAGATGAGCAATGCCGCTTTAGGTGAAAGCCAGAAACTGCAGCTACTACGAAAAAAGTTTCGCGATGAGCTTCCTGCGAAGATTGCAGATATCGAGTTTTGCTGGCTTAATGTGCGTAAGAATGGTTCCAGAGAATCGATCCATGCAATGCACAGATTGGTTCATGATTTGGCGGCTTCAGGCGTTGCCTTGAAATTTCACCAGGTAAGTGAACTAGCGCGCATAATGGATGTTGCATTGCTCCCTGTAGTTGAGGGTGGTGAGTCAATAGGTGAAGAACTTGATGAAGTTTTTGCCGATTACCTTGGAGCACTTAAAGAGATAGAGCTGGATGAAGATGAAATTGATGCAGCTTCCTGTGAAGAAAGTCAAAGCGGTTTTAATGTTGCTGATTTGCGTTGCAGCGAATACAAGGTATTTCTGTTAGAAAGCGACCGCACTTTATATGAAGATGTAAAGAAACAGCTCTCCCATTTTGGTTACAACATTTCTTTGTTTGATTCGTATGTTAATCTATTTGATGAATTGAGCACTGACAACATCCCTGACGTTGTTATTATGTCGGTTAATATTCCCGGTATGTCTATCTCTGCTGCAGAAGCTGCGGATCAGATTCGCAAAATTGCCCATGAAGATTTGCCAATCGTATTTTTATCGGATGATGATGATATCGGTCATCGTCTTACAGCTGCCAGGTCCGGTGCAGATGCCTATTTTGTAAAACCTCTAAATGTACATGAGATGATTGACCAGTTAGATAAACTTACTGGTGAGGAAGCTGTCGATCCTTTGCATATTGTGATTGTTGAAGACAGTGCAACTCAGTCTCTTTATTACTCATCTATTCTTGAACGTGCTGGGATGGAAACCAGCGTAATCAACGATCCGCTGGATATTCTGAATGTCATGGAAGAGGTCTCTGCAGACATGATTCTTATGGATATGTACATGCCTAAGTGTAGTGGTATGGAGCTTGCGAAGGTTATTCGCCAGTTTCCTGCGTACGCCAGTATCCCAATCGTATTTTTATCGGCAGAAACCGAAATCGAGCGTCAGCTGGATGCCATGAGTCTGGGCGGAGATGACTTTTTAACCAAGCCAATCAATCCGCCGCATCTGATTCGCTCGGTAGCAATCAGGGCAGAGCGTGCCAGGATATTAAGAACCTTTATGGTTACCGATAATCTTACCGGGCTATTAAATCACACTAGAATCAAAGACCAGCTTAATCATGAAGTGGCCCGTGCCAGCAGAAAGAACGGTGCTTTAACCTTTGCAATGATTGATATTGACCATTTTAAGTCGGTTAATGATACTCATGGACATCATGTTGGTGACCGTGTAATTAAAAGCGTTGCGCGTGTATTACAGCAAAGGCTTAGAAAGTCCGATTATATTGGAAGGTATGGAGGTGAAGAGTTTGCGGTTGTGCTTCCCGATGCTGATATCGACTTTGCCTATCAGGTATTAAACGAGATTAGGGAAAGCTTTATGGCTATTAAGCAGCATTCTCCGAAAGGGGAATTTACAGTTTCATTTAGTTGTGGAATTGCATCGTACCCCGTATGCAAAGACGCGACGCAGTTAGCGCTTGAGGCCGATAAGGCTTTATACAAGGCGAAAGAACGCGGAAGAAACTGTGTTGTAAAGGCGTTTGAGTAGTTCAGTCACCAGCAGTCGCTAACCAGACCCTTCTGCAATCATCTCTTTTGCATGATTTAGTGTATTCTCGGTAATATTCACACCACCTAGCATCCTTGCAATCTCATCAATTCTTTTTTCTGTATCGAGTAAGTTAATATCGGTTTTGGTGTTCTCATTTTCAATAGATTTTTGCACCCTCAAATGTTGGTGTGCGCTTGAGGCAACCTGCGGTAGGTGGGTTACGCAAAAAACCTGCCTACTATCAGCCAACTGGCGTAATTTATTGCCGACAACCTGAGCAATTCCGCCGCCGATTCCGGTATCAACTTCATCAAAGATCATAGTTGGAATTTTGATGCTGTTTGCAGCTGCAACTTGCAATGCCAGACTGATGCGGGAAAGCTCACCGCCGGATGCAATCTTGCCAAGTGCCTTTAATGGTTGTCCCTTGTTGGCAGATACTAGATATTCAATTGTATCGGTACCAAATTTTTGAGGTTCAGTGGTTTGGCTGGCTGAAAGCGCTATATCAAATATGCCATCGGACATGCCAAGTTCGTTCATTGAAGCCGAGATTTGTTTGCTAAGATCTTTAGCTGCTTTTGCTCTGCTGGCAGTAAGTTTTTGTGCTACCTGGTCATATTTGTTTTGCAGCTCTATTAACCTGTTTTCCAGATCCTCTGTGATCTGTTCTGAGTTTTCCAGTGATTCCAATTCTTCATTTAATGCTGATAGTTTTTTTAGTAGTTCGATTGGTTCGCTTTGATGTTTACGTGCCATATCCAGAATCGCTGCGATGCGGTCTTCAACAAAAACTAACCTGCCGGGATCAAGGTCGATATTGTCGATATAGGAGCTGAGTTCACCAAAGGCTTCGTCTGCCTGAATCTGAGCGGAGCTTAGCAGCTCACAAATAGCGTCCAATTTTTTATCTTCTATACCGATAGAGCTGATAAGAGAAATCGCTTGATTGAGTCCGTCATTAACATTGAACTGTTCGTTCTCATTAAGTATCTGTGCAACCTGCTGACCTGTGGCAGATATATTTCCTGCGTTGGCAAGAACTTTGTGTTCTTCAGAAAGCCTTGAATACTCATTTTCTTCAAGCGCCAGAGATTCAAATTGATTAATCTGAAAGCGCAGATAATCAACACGTTCCAATGTTGACTGATTATTTTGTTTCAGCTCATCAAGTTTTGCTTTAGTTGCAGTGAAATCTTTAAAT
Source organism: Gammaproteobacteria bacterium (assembly GCA_004796365.1). Taxonomy (GTDB): domain Bacteria; phylum Pseudomonadota; class Gammaproteobacteria; order QZLD01; family QZLD01; genus QZLE01. Next base: position 33,219 of record QZLE01000145.1, read on the forward strand.
AGTGTTGATATCTCTTCCAGCAATGACTGGTTTTGCGCGTATTCGTCTAGTATCTCGCGCTGAGTAATTTTTTTGGTCAAAGATTGATGTTCGTGCTGACCATGAATATTTACCAGCATTTCTCCAAGTTGTTTTAGTGATTGCAAAGGGGCAGGGGAACCATTGATATAACTTTTTGATCTGCCTTCGCTGCTTATTATGCGGCGAATAGTGCATTCATCTTCATCAGCAAGAAGGTCATTATCTTCCAACCACTCCTTTACTGGTGTGATTGCGGAGATGTCAAAAGTACAGATCACTTCGGCCTTGTCAGTTCCGTGCCTTACGGTATCGGTATCTGCACGGTCGCCCAGTATAAGTCCAATTGCATCAAGCAGAATCGACTTTCCTGCACCGGTTTCTCCGGTAAAAGCAGTCATGCCTTTCGTAAAGTCTAGTTCCAGCTGGTCTACAATGGCAAAATTGCGGATAAAAATATTTGATATCATCTAAATCCCTGATGCAGTTATTAACTTAAAGAAGGGTCACCCCAGCGTAGTTTGGCGCGCAATATCTCGAAAAAGTCATGATGGCATGGATGTAGCAGATGTAGTTTTTTTTCTGCCTTGGTGATGACAATCTTTACCCCTTCATCCAATATCAGATCCTGCTGACCATCGCAGCTTATACGGCTGTGACTAACGCAATCATCTTTCAGGGTGATTTCAATTGTGCTTTCAGAGCCGATCATAAACGGTCGGTTGGAAAGAGTATGTGGGCAGATCGGAACTAACAGGAATGATTCCATCTCCGGGTGAATAATCGGTCCACCACTGGAGAGTGCATAAGCTGTTGATCCGGTTGGGGTTGAGATAATTAAACCATCAGATCTATGGCTATTTAAAAGCTTGCCGTCGATATGGATATCAAACTCAATCATGCGCGGCGTGTTCCACTTATATAACACTGCGTCATTAAGAGCATGGGACGATGAAATAACCTCATCGCCTTTCATAACTTTAACATCCAGCAGCATACGGGTATCAGGCATATAGTTGCCGGACAGAATCTCATCAATCTCAAACATATCTTCCGGAGAAACGTCCACCAAAAAGCCCAAGCGCCCGCGATTGACACCAATTATCGGTTTTTCCAAACCCAACAGTGCGCGTGCAACGCCCAGCAGTGTGCCGTCGCCACCAACAACGATTATCAGATCGCTTTGCTCGCCGATCTCTTGCAGTTCGTAGGATTTGCCATCACATGACTTACAAAGGTTTAATTCGCAATGGACCATAACCTCAATAGACTGTAGGCATAAAAATTCAGCGATTCTATCAACGGTCTTAGCTGCTCGCCTTGATGTTGGCTTGCCTACGATTCCAATACGATTAAATTTGTGTGTCATATATTTCTATTCTCACTCAATGGTCTTTTTTTAAAACCAGTGCTATTTAAATTGTTCTTATATAAAAAGTATAAATGATGATACCCGCATATTTATCGGGCCAGCAATTTTTTTTCAAATTTTTTACTGGATCATACTTGAATTTATTGACTGTGCCCCCAATTAAAAATTATCCAAAGTAAAACAAACCAAGATGTGGAGACACAAATGTCAGAACGAGAGAATGATCTTACTGCAGCAAATGAAGAAGTAACCGGGCAAGATCAGACTAAAGCAGCGCCAGAAGCTGCTACGGATGAAGCTGGAGCTCAAGAAGATATCGGCCAAGAAGGGCTAGGTGAAGTTGATCAGCTGAAAAAACAGATCGAAGAATTAACTGCCAAAGCGGACGAAAACTGGAATCTATACCTGCGCTCGCAGGCAGAGATCGAAAACGTACGCAAAAGAGGTCAGAAAGATGTGGAGTCGGCGCACAAATACGCGGTAGAAAAGTTCGTAGCAGAGCTTATTCCTATTAAAGAGAGTATGGATCTTGGTTACGCGGCATCGCATGAAGAAGATGTTGATATCGCCAAGATCAAAGAAGGCACTGAGCTTACTCTGAAGATGTTCAGCTCAATGTTCGACAAGTTCAAGATCGTAGAAGTGAACCCAAAGGGTGAAAAGTTTAATCCTTCATTCCATGAAGCTATCAGCATGCTACCTTCGCCAGAGTTTGATGCCAATACAGTTATTGATGTTGTGCAAAAAGGTTATTTGCTTAATGAGCGCGTGATTAAACCAGCATTGGTTGTTGTGTCAAATGGGCCTGGATCTAAGGGAGATGATGATCAGCCATCAATTGATGAGACGGCATAAAAAATTAATTACCGGGGTTGAAAACAAAAAGTAAGCCCCCATTAAGTAAGTAACGAAGAAATTAACAGAATTTTTGAAAAGATTTGGAGATAAACATGGGTAAAATTATCGGAATCGACCTAGGAACCACAAACTCTTGTGTTGCCGTCATGGACGGAAAAAACAACAAAGTTATCGAGAACAGCGAAGGTGATCGTACTACACCATCTATCGTAGCTTTCTCTGAAGACGGAGAGGTTCTTGTAGGTCAGCCAGCTAAACGCCAGGCTGTAACTAATCCACAAAACACACTTTTCGCAGTTAAAAGACTTATTGGTCGTAGCTATGATGAGAAAGTAGTACAAAAAGATATCGATCTTGTTCCATATAAGATTGTAAAAGCAGATAACGGTGATGCTTGGGTTGAAGCTCACGGTAACAAAATGGCTCCGCCAGAAGTATCTGCTCGTGTTTTACAGAAAATGAAAAAGACTGCAGAAGAATACCTAGGTGAAGAGGTTACAGAAGCAGTAATTACTGTTCCTGCTTACTTCAATGACTCACAGCGTCAAGCGACAAAAGACGCAGGTAAGATCGCTGGTCTTGATGTTAAAAGAATTATCAACGAGCCAACCGCAGCTGCACTTGCATACGGTATGGATAAAGAGAAAGGCGACAAGGTTGTAGCTGTATTTGACCTTGGTGGTGGTACCTTCGACGTATCAATTATCGAGATTGCAGAGATCGACGGTGAACACCAATTTGAAGTACTTGCGACCAACGGTGACACATTCCTAGGTGGTGAAGACTTCGATAAGGCGGTAATCGACTATCTTGTTGCAGAATTCAAAAAGTCACAAGGTATGGATCTAACTAGCGATCCACTTGCTCTACAAAGACTTAAAGAAGCTGCAGAAAAGGCAAAGATCGAGCTGTCTTCAACACAGCAAACAG
>QZLE01000201.1 GCA_004796365.1 Gammaproteobacteria bacterium
CCTATCTATAAAGAGACATACGTAAAAAAACGCAATAAACAGGTTATTATACCTTCCGAGCTACCTACAGAAATCCAGTCTACTGCAACAACACCTAACAACACCGGCAAATATAGCGTCAAACGAACAATTTACGCAAACAGCATAACTCCTAAAAAAAACCTGAGCTTTGCTAAGCCAAAGATATCCTCCTTGGCATCAATGCTAACTGAAGAACCCCCCAAAAAATATACTGGAATATCCAAAGCTCCATTTGTTGGCCCTCCAACCATAAACCAATTTAAAGCTGACAACATCCAAAACGAGGATAATATTCAGCTGGCTATGGTAGAAAGAAAACCTGCAACAGATACCCCTATATATTTTTATCAAGCAGAAGATAAAGAAATCGACCATTTTGCCAATTTCAACCAAGATCAAGCAAAAGGCCGCTGGATTCTTATTGATACTGAGAAAAGCACTATATCAGTAATGCAAGATAATAAAGCCACCATGGTATTGCACGATATTTCTATAGGTAGAAACGGAATTACCACAGATAAAACCATAAATGATGAGCAGACTCCCATCGGCAAGTTCAAAATAAACCGCATAAATAATAACAGCCATTACAAGTTATTTTTCGGAATAAACTACCCAACAAAGTCCTACGCAACGCAAGCTTACTTGAATGAGAAAATAGATTTCAGCACCTATAGCAAAATTATTCGGGCCATCAACAAGGGTATCACACCACCACAACTCACTGATTTAGGTGGACATTTAGGAATTCATGGACTTGGAAAAGCTGATCCAGACATACACAGACGCTTTAACTGGACAAAAGGATGCGTTGCTGTAACAAATAAGCAAATAATGAAACTTCGTAAGTATATAAAACTTGGGACAATTGTTGTTATTAAGTAAATAAGTGTTTAATTAATTACGTTTTTTTAATTGAAACTTGTTTTTTTGTCTGTTAATTAGTGTATCGACCTTTATTACTGAAGGATTTATGCCTACACTTACTGATGAGTGTTAATTTTGGAAAGTTCGGACAATTAAGCCGAAATGTTAAGGAGAAAAAACAATGTCAAAAATTTTAGACGTTCTTAAATGGCCAGTACTAGGTGCATCTTTTGCTCTAATGGTTGGTTGCGCTTCAGACGGAAGTGTAGAAGCAATGGCTAAAGAAGCTAAAGCTGCTGCTGCAGCTGCTCAAGAATCTGCAGACGCTGCACAAGACACAGCTGACGAAGCTGATGCTAAAGCAACAGAAGCTCTAATCATAGCTAAAGAAGCTAATGCAAAAGCTGGTAAGGCTGGTGGTATGGCTAAATCAGCAGATTTCAGAGCTACAAGAAACACTATGAAAATCGATCGTATGTTCAAAAAGGCTATGTACAAGTAATTAACCTGTATTTAGTTTAAAAGCCCTGGTCTAACCCAGGGCTTTTTTTTATTTTTAATACACTATAGAATCACAACGCCTTGTTATTTTGGGCCTAATGTAGTTTTGGAATATAAGCAAAGGGAAAACACTGATTTCTTCGAACTTTTTCTGAATTACCTAATCAAATGACTAGTTGATAGCCATATACGAATAATTGATGTACGAGAATTAAGAATGAAGCAAACTCTTCATATACTTGCAATGTTGACCATTTGCATTTTACCTTCACTTTCATTCGCAGGAACCTATATCCTTCCACCTGAAGGAATCGATGTATTTGGCGAAACATTTACCATAAAGGCAAAAGAAGAAGACACTCTTTTGGATATAGGGAGGCGTTATGGTGTTGGCTTCAATGAAATGAAATCTGCGAACCCAAATGTTGATATGTGGGTTCCCGGCAAAGGTACAGCTGTCACCATTCCTACCCAGTTCATTTTACCTCCAGGCCCTAGAGATGGCGTAGTTGTGAATGTGGCAGAAATGAGAATCTATTTCTACCCTAAACCTAAAGATGACGAAAAACCAATCGTAACCACATTCCCTATAAGTGTAGGCAGAATGGATTGGAATACACCACTAGGTGAAACCAAGATCACCGCTAAAGTAAAAGACCCTGCATGGTATCCACCCAAATCAATACGAGATGAACATGAGGCTGATGGTGACCCACTCCCATTAAGAGTTCCACCTGGTCCCGATAATCCACTAGGCAACTATGCTATGCGGCTCGGCATTCCTGGATACCTAATACATGGCACCAACAAACCCCAAGGACTTGGGATGCGCGTTACACATGGCTGTATACGCATGTACCCTGAAGATATCGAATATTTTTTCAACATCGTGCCAAAAGGTACAAAAGTGCGCATCATTAACGCACCCTACAAAGCTGGGTGGCTAATGGACCAGCTTTATTTAGAAGCTCATGAACTACTTGAAGAAGATGAGGTTGAGCACAAGGCATTTGATAACTACGAGCCTCTTGTAGATGCAGTTGCACGCGCTACAGAGCTAAGGTTAGAGAAGATTGATCGTTTTGCAATAAAGCGTATTTCTAACGAAAAGACAGGGGTTCCTCAATTAATATCACGTACAGAGGCGACTATTCGCTAACAACAATACAATTTTTTTTCAACTGTTTTTTGAACTAGAAAATTGAATTACGTCACAAAAGAAGTATAATTAATTTATATAAAAAAATACAAACTTTAATATCGATGATGAAATTTGCGCAATATAAAATTGCCGCCAGAACAAATGATAACAACCTACATGGAATGAGGTAAAAAAAGGCTGCAAAAAAATGCGTAACAGGAGAGAGAAGTTATGGCTGACAATGACCTACTTCAGAGCTTGGTGGATTCAAGTTATACACTTGTTCACATAAAAACTGACGATGCTGAAAGGATACTAGACATATTCCAGCGCTTTAACCATGAGACTGGATGCGCCGTATACAACTGGCATAATGACACTGGCTTGCACAGGGTTGGTTTTGAGCATATTCTGATTCCACGCACAAAATCTGACCTAGATTTAGCAAACTACATACGCACAGCAAGACACTTTGGCATTTACTTTTTAAGCGACTTCCAAAAAACCCTTGATAACGAAGCTATTCAAAACCAAATTCTTGAGATATCGCAAAAGAAAGACGGTGTGCGTAGACTGCTTGCTATAATTGGCAAAAACATTGTCATACCAGAACAACTTAAAGGGATTACTTGCACTATTAAGCACGGTCATAAACCTGTGCAGCAACCGCAAACCAATATTCATACATTTGCCGCTGCAGCCGGATACTAATACTTTCTGACTGCTTATCTTTCTTCGTATTGTGCCGATTTTTTACAGTCGATACATACAAGCACCTATTCCTTTAGCCTGTTATACCCTTAACATGTTCTGTTTATACATTCTATGCGCAACAGCAGTCGCAACTACCAAACTAGTCATTTCATTCAAAATCAGACAATTACATCATTAGATATTTCTTCAATTTTTTTTATTCAGTGAACCAGATTACGAAAACAACAAAAACTTCAATAACGACACACAAAATAGTGCTACTATTTGCATAGGTAATGATAATAATATGTAAAAAAAAGGTGTATTCATGGCTGAATTTGTTCGCGTTAGGGATTTTAATTGTAAATATGAAGTTACTGGTAATCTATCAAGCAAAGAAAACATACTGTTTCTTAACGGTATAGCAAGCACTATCGAATCTTGGTCATATCACAGAAAGCAGTTTGAAACCGACTATAAGGTTATTGGGCTTGAATACCGCGGCCAATGGCATTCTGATGCAACTCCTGGCCCATACACTTTTAAAAATCATGCTGAAGAGGTAGTAGAGCTACTAAAAATCCTTGAAGTTAATAAAGTACACATTATCTCAACAAGCCTTGGCGGCGAAATAGCAATGCAACTTAGTGTAGATTTCCCTGAAATTGTTCAAAGCCTCACTGTAATTGCATCTGTATCAGAAGCGGATGACATCCTTGTTAGCCAGGTTGGTAGGTGGGGAGCCTTTGCAAAGGATACTATTGAACAGCACGATATATTACCTAAAGAGCAAAGAGGTGATTATTTAAAGGGGGCAGCCCACTCTTTCTTACACAACGCTATTCCTGAGATGTATGGCAACAAATTTTATAACAATAATTTTCATGTCATCAAAGAAAGGGACCTCCAGTTTATGGAAAATATCACCCGCAACTTCTTTGCTGGCCATCAATTGCTTTGCGAAATGTTCGCGGGTATTGCAGATAAAGAAAAGATGACACCAAACTTGCATAAGATTAAGTGCCCATCACTGATTATTGCCGGCGGCATGGATATTTTAAAACCCCCTTCATACAGCAAGATTATTGCTGACAACATCCCTGATTCTGATTATGTAGTCTTTCCCGATGCCGGCCACGCTGTAGCTATTGAGAGAGCGCCTAGAATATGCGATCTGGCATTGGGGCATATCAAACGCAGCAGCAAATAGTTTTCCTTTTTACCGCTGAAACTTTAAGCGCAAGTCATTGTTAATTGAATACAACATGATATTATTATCATGATTTTTAATATGCTAATGGTTGACCATGAGAACTACAGAAAGGCTTATTGACAATATTGATCTTGAACAAGCTATGGCTAAGGCCGTAGACCTATGTAAAAGCAAAAACATTAGGCTGACTAAAACTCGCAAGCGTGTTCTGGAAATAATATGGCAGAACCAGGGCATCTTAAAAGCATACGATATCCTTGAGATCCTTGAAAAAGAGGATAAATCAGCAAAGCCTATTACGGTGTACCGCGCACTAGACTTCTTAATTGAAAACGGCCTTGCATACAAGGTTGAAAGCATTAATTCCTTCTTCAGCTGCCCTAAAATTGACCAAACATGCGAGTTCCAGTTGTTAATATGTGACAAATGCGGAAAAGTCGAAGCAGTACCAACCCCAGAGGCCTGCAGATCGCTTGACCAATATGCCAATGAACTGGGCTTTAAGGTCACCTCAAAGGTAATTGAGGCCCACGGAGCATGCAAAGAGTGCCAAAACTGCACTGTAGGCAAATGATCTATAATGAAAATTGATGGCCAATTACGCACATCGATTTGGTATGACCGAAACAAAAGCTGTGTTTCAATACTTGACCAAACACAACTCCCTTTTTCAATCAAATATATCGATCTGACCGAAGTCGATCACTTTATTACTGCCATAAGAACGATGCAGGTACGCGGAGCGCCACTGATTGGTGTAACCGGGGCCTTTGGTTTGGCTTTTGCATTAAAAGAAAATCCTTCTGATATGTATATTGAAGAAATCTCTTTCAGAATTGCCAATGCACGCCCTACTGCTGTCAATCTACAATGGGCTGTGGATGAAGTACTGAATGCGATCAAATATGTAGATACCGATTCCCGTTTTGATATAGCCCTTAGAACTGCAAAAAAAATCAGGCAAGACGATATTGAAAACTGCTCTTTGATCGGCGACTACGGGCTGAAAATTATTCAGAATTTATACGATTCTATTTCGAATAAACGTACTATAAACATTCTTACCCACTGTAATGCCGGCTGGTTGGCTACCATTGACTGGGGTACAGCAATTGCACCTATATATAAAGCTCAAGAAGCTGGGATTCCTATTCATGTTTGGGTGGATGAAACCAGACCTAGAAACCAGGGCACAAGCCTGACTGCTTTTGAGTTAGGGCAACAAGGCATTGCTCATACTATTATTCCAGATAATACCGGCGGCCATCTAATGCAGCACGGCATGGTAGATCTTTGTATTGTCGGCTCCGACAGAACCACAACGCAAGGCGATGTGTGCAATAAGATAGGCACTTATCTTAAGGCATTAGCTGCATTCGATAATAATGTGCCATTTTATGCCGCTCTTCCCTGCTCAACCTTTGATTGGTCAATCACTGATGGCATCAAAGAGATTCCGATTGAACAACGTGATGCAATCGAAGTTACTCATATGACTGGTGTAAATTCTGACAACATAATTAATACGATAAGGATTTCTCCAGAAAGCAGCCCGGTCGCAAATTATGGTTTTGATGTTACCCCGGCCAAATACATCACCGGGATTATAACCGAGAAGGGCATTTTCAAAGCCAACAAAGACTCACTGTATCAACTAAAGCAGCAACTAGGTTTATCATGATCACCCCTGATGACTTACAACACAACCCATCACAGAAACAAAGCTCACAACAAATAATTTCTGCTATTAACAAGCTTTGTCAAGCACGGCTAATTTCCGGCTCTTCTGGCAATGTTAGTTGCCGCTATGAAGATGGCTTTTTGATCACACCCTCAGCAGTAGGGTATGAAGATTTAAAGGCTGAAATGATCGTTTATGTTGATATGGACGGTAATAAACAAGGTGATTGCAATCCATCAAGCGAATGGCGCATTCACAGAGATCTTTATGCTATTAACAGCGCAACCCGTGCAGTAATTCATACCCACTCTATGTATTGCTCGATACTGGCTTGCTCACACCGTGAAATTCCTTCGTTTCATTATATGGTTGCCATAGCCGGTGGTAAAAAAATACCATGTGCTCAATACGCAACCTTTGGCACTAAACAGCTCTCGGATAACATAATTGACGCTATAGATGGATATAAGGCATGCATTATGGCAAACCATGGAGCCGTTTTTACAGGCGCCGACCTAAACTCTGCATTCGATCTTGCCGTTGAAATCGAACAACTTGCACAACAGTATTGCGAGCTACTGAAGATCGGTGAAATTCAACTGGTGGATGATGCTGAAATGGATATAATTCTAGAGAAGTTTAATTCATACAAGGCTTAGCATTTCCTACCTGGCCAGATAACCGCCATCAACTTCCATTGCTGTTCCAGTTACAAAACTAGCTTCATCACTAAAGAGCCACAAAACAGCATTTGTAACCTCTTTGCAACTCCCAAGCCTTTTAACAGGGTGCATATTTTCAAGGGTTGTCCTTTGCTGTTCATCATCTATGACCCCAATTCGTTCCAGCATCGGTGTTTCAATATATCCTGGACAAACGGCATTTACCCTAATCCCTTTGGTTGCATACTCAAGAGCAGCCGTCTTGGTTAAACCAATAACCCCATGCTTGGAAGCACAATATGGTGAAGCAGTCTTATGGCCTACTTTACCCAGAATCGAAGCGTTATTCACAATTACGCCACTTTTTTGCTCTTGCATCACCTCTAGTTCATATTTCATACTACGCCAAACGCCACTTAGATTTACATCAATCATTTTTAAAAACAGGTCTTCTTCATAGTCTGCAGTAAAACCTGCAAAACCTGACTCTATACCGGCATTGTTAAAGGCGTAATCAACAGAACCAAAACTACCCAACGCCACTCGTATGGCATCCTGAAGGCTTGACGACATGGTCACGTCGGTTTGCTGAAATAACGCTCTGCCTCCGGCACTGATTATCTCAAACTGGAGTCTTGAGCCTTCAATATCGTCAATATCAGCAATTACAATCGCGGCTCCCTTTTTGGCACAATCCAAAGCAACCTGCTTTCCAATTCCAGATGAACCCCCGGTAATTAAAACAACCTTTTCTTGCATAGTTTTTCCTTAAACAGTTACCCCAAATTCAACTGACTGTTTTATCACCTCGTATGCCTGACGTACTGCAATAAAGTCTGAATGACTACCTCCTTTGTCAGGATGGCATTTTGTGACAAGTTTGCGATACTTCTTTTTAACCACATTTATTGGTTCTCTTTGTGCTAATTCCAGCGTTTTATATGCTGAAATCAGCTTATCCTGATTAAAATACATCTGCCAGAAACTATTAAGCATCTCTAATACCTGTTCTTGATCGGTTTTATTATAGTTTTCCCAATCAAGGTAGTATTCTCTGACCGAACTAGTCTCTGACAAAGCATTATAAGATGACTTTTCAGAACAATACTCTGTCACAACGGATACTCTAACAGAGGTTATATCAAGGTATATGGCATCATTTTCCCAAAGGCTCAGTTGGAGCTGATAAAGGGCATTCATAGTTATAAAATGTTTTTGAAATAAGGCAAGCTCATCCTCATCTGCCAGATTATTAAAATACTCTTTTGCTTCAAGCATTTTAATAATTTCGAATTCAGTTATGCCCTCAGGTTTTTGCTCAATAAAACTTAGGATTTCAGCTATTAATGGGTTTTTCAAGTTGGTTCCACAAATATTTATCTACGTTATCTATATTCTAGACGAAAAAAAACCTGGCACAGGACCAGGCTTTTTTTAATGGAAATCTGCAGGTATTACTTGATGATCTCACCCATTGTACCGTTACCGATACCACAGGCATTACCTTCATCAAGATCAAGGTGAGCTTCAAGAGCATACGCCTTGTTTACGCGAGCAACAACGTCACCAAAGATAGTCTCACGACCTTCAACACCAACTTTCAGTGAAACAACTTGATTATCTTCAATACCAAAGTTTGCTGCGCTTTCTGGATCCATGTGTATGTGACGCTTCGCAATCATTAGGCCTTTGTCTTTATTTATAGAACCAGCAGGGCCAATAATTTCAAAAGATGCACTACCATCCAGCTTACCAGACTCTTTTACTGGAACTTGCTGTGTAGTAAGTTTGATTGCGTCAGATTGCATGATTTCGCACTGACTTTCCGGGCGACACGGACCAAGTACACGAACTCTCTCGATCTTGCCTTTATCACCAGCGATAGTAACAACTTCTTCACACGCATACTGACCAGGCTGCTTAAGATCTTTGAATTGTTTCAGAGCATAACCAGCTCCGAAAAGAACATCAACGTCTTCTTGAGAAAGGTGGATGTGACGGTTTGATAGGTTTACTAGTACTTCTGCCATGTTCAGCTCCAGTATTGATTGGTTTATGGAATTATTAACTGGCGGAAATTATATATGAGGCACCAAGCCCTTTCAATAAAAACCCAGCAAAAGCAAGCTAACAAGAAAACTATTCACAGCCTTAATGTTGACCGTTTTCCTATTTCAAGGTTATCTCGAGCATGGTAGCTAAATCGCGCAAGGTTAGTTCGGCATCCTGATAATCAAAGCAATGCAATAATTCGATAATTTCATCCGTTTTAGTGGCCTTAGACTCGTCATTAATATGACGCGCTATCTTTACGATTATTCCCTTAGCATTTGGATCATGATCCTTTATAGCCTGTATAGCCTGCCTGAAATATATCGATGTTTTATAAAGATCATTGACTTCAATAGATTCAGCTTTATCGCTTACTTCTTGAATATCTTTTTCATCAGCGGCCTTGATCATTTCTTGTTCTGAATTAAGACGTTCTTCAAGCGCATTGACCGTTTTACAGAGAAGGTCCTTATATTCATGCAGCAAGATAATTGCTGTTTCATGATTGTTATCTTCAAGCGATTTTTGCAACTGATTGCTGACGTCGTAAAGCGAATCAGAGCCAACTGATCCAGCCGCACCTTTTACTGAATGAGCGATTCTTATAGCAGCTTTAAAGTCATTTTCCTCAAGTGCTTCACTTATCTGTTCAAAAGAAAGGGAGTATTGGCTGACAAATTCGCGAGAAATAACATCAAAGATTTTTTTGTTGTTATTAATGCGCTTCATAGCCGCTTCAATATTAAGAATGTTAACCGTTACATTTTCCGGCTCTGGAATTACTTCGTTATTTAATTCAACCTTTGCCAAATCTTTTTCTGCATCAGGAGCAAGAAACTCGATTAGTTTGGTGTTTAGTTTTTGTAGATCAATTGGCTTAACCAAAAATCCATCCATTCCTGCTTGCAGGCATTCATTTTTAACTGACTTCATCGCATCTGCTGTCATTGCGACAATAGGTAGTTCATCACTTAGAAAGTCTTCTCTAATAGCCTTGGTGGCATCAATACCATTCATGCGAGGCATTTGGATGTCCATAAATACCAGATCATAGTTATTATCATTAACCATATCCACAGCATCAATACCATTGTCTGCAACATCAACATGAAGACCTACTTGTTCCAGTATTTCAATACCAACCTGTTGATTAAAGATGTTATCATCAACAAGGAGCACCTTTGAGCCACGTAGCCTTTCTGCCAAAATCTGGTCAGTATAGTTACTTGAAATGGAATCCATACTAACGGAACTGCTTTTGCCACTAAATAACAAAGTGACAACATTTACAAACATACTATATGAAAATGGCTTTTGCAGCACACCACTTATGTCACCCTTCAACAAGGCGCTTTCTACCTCATCAACTCCATTGGCACTCATAATAATAATTGGAATAGACTTTAAGGTTGAATTGCTTTTTAGTAGTTCATTAACAGCAGTCCCTTTCGCGCAACCAATCTTCCAATCCAACATTATAAGGTCATATGTTATCCCTTTTGCAGCCTGATCAGTTATATGCTTATTTATGCTGTTCGCAATTCCTTCTTCTGCGCTTTTGCTATCTGTTTGCTTAGCAAATCCACAGACAACCTGCCCGGCATCAATAGCTTCATATTTCATATTGCAAGCTGTAGCAATATTTCTTATTGATTCCTGTACTGATTGATTATCATCGATAACCAGCAACCGTTTATCTTTGCTATCTTCACATAAAGGGGTTGTTGTTTGAGATTCTGCAACTAAAAAAGGAATAGTGAAAATAAATTTACTCCCTTGACCAGGAGAGCTTTCAACCCAGATTTTTCCCCCCATTAGATCTACCAAATCTTTGCAAATGCTCAAACCAAGGCCTGTGCCACCAAATTTTCTCGTTGTTGACTGATCAGCCTGTGTAAAGGCAGAAAACAAAGTCTTAATTTTTTCCTTCGGAATACCTATTCCAGTATCAGAAATAATAAATTTTAGTATTTGTTGATTACCCATATCCTTATAACGGGAAACATCTAACTTAACCTCGCCATGATGAGTAAATTTAATAGCGTTATTTATCAAATTAATAAGAATTTGCTCCATGCGGACTGGGTCCCCAATAAGGGTACTAGGAATAGAGTTATCAATATCAAACACAATATCAATATCTTTCTCTAACAGTCTGTTGGAAAACAGGTTAGCCAAATTATCAGTTATCTTCGGTAGTTCAAACTCAATATTTTCGATATCAAGTTTTCCGGATTCAATCTTGGAGAAATCTAAAATATCATTAATTATCTTAAGTAATGACTTGGATGAGTAATTAATTTTATTCAGATAATCCTGTTGTTTAGGGGATAGATCCGTTTTAATGGCAAGCTCTGTAAATCCAATTATGGAATTCATCGGCGTTCTAATTTCATGACTCATATTCGCCAAAAATGCACTTTTTGCTTTGGTAGCTGCTTCTGCAGTCTCTTTTTCAAGCCTAAGTTTTTCTGCTTTTTTTCGCTGAGTTATATTTTCAACCAACCCTTCAATAAAAACTTCATCATGTTCATCATCCTGAACAGCTCGGGCTGTAATTGATACATCGACAACATTGTTTGAGCGGTCGTAGATCTGCGCCTCATATCTTCTTATTACCCCATGCTCATTAAGAAGCCCTATCAACTTATCAAGAACTGTTGGTTGTACAAAATATGGGCGAACAACAGGTATATTTCTTAAAAGTTCTTCAGGGCTTGGAAAATCCAAAATATCTGCAAAAGCTTTATTAACGGTAATAAATTTTCCTTCCAAGTTTATCTGGAAAATACCTTCTACAGCATTTTCAATAATTCCTCTGTATCTTAATTCTGAAAGCTTAACCTTTTTATATAACTTTGTAGTATGAATTGAGATAGCTGCTTGTGATGCAATAAGGGTCAAAACCTCTACCCTTTCTGATGAAAACACACCAGTAAGCGAATTATTTTCCAGATAAAGTACACCTACTGACTGCCCCTGCCTTACAACTGGCAAGCAAAGAACTGAGCTGATTTTATTTGTTTCAAAATACTCATCTTTTATAACATCAACATCTTCTTTGGCATCATCATAAACCACTACATGGCTACTACGCCCAACATAATTTACAAGACTCTTTGGTAGTTGATTGCACTTTTCAAGTTTAAGGGGCAAACGCACATTATCTTCTCCAGATAATGTTTTATACCCTTCAATTATATATTCCCCTTCATTGTCCAATATTAAAAATGCTTTCTGTGCCCCGGCATTTTCAATAACTATATCAAGAAGACATTTAATCAGATCATCAAGGTCTGTGTTTCCGGAAATGGTTTGTGACGCCTTTAAAATCGATCTGAAATCGAGTGAGTTATCCTCACGAGCAGCATTTTCAGCTTCACTTACAGCGTAGTCCTTTTGGCTATGAATGCTAACATCTTCGAAGTAGAAATATTCCGGATACAGCTCTTTTAGCTGAGTTAGCTTGGAGGCAGCCCCCCATTTTTTATAGCCATCGTACGCATCCAGTATATACCCCATTGCAAATTTAGTACGTCCCATACCCAAGTAATATTTCGCCGCTAACTCATTTGCAATTGCTTTTTCTTGCACAAAGTTATTTTCACCTGCATGGTCTATTGCGAGGTCATAATATTCCCGGCATTTTTTATTACCATCAACTCTTAATCTTTCAGCCAAAACCAGTTCATACTTATGCAAATAATTCATTGGAGCAGATTCAGCCCATTGCTTAAGAAGCTTTAAATGTTCATCTAGACGAGCATCTGCCTGCTGCTTCTGGTCTCCAGGAAAATCAGGGTAGTTTTGTAATAGAATCAGTGAATCAGTGAATGTATATTGAGCATTTGTAACGCAAGTAGGCTCAAGATACCTGTATTTTTCAGCCTCTACAGAAACAGTCAAAGCTTTGTCCATCTCACCAATAACAAAGTAATTAACCACTTTGTGCAAATATTGGCAAAATAAAAACTGATGTAAATCATGTTGGTCAGCGAGTAACTTAAGATCTTCAGCACAATAATCCCTTTCAGTATGGTCATAGTAACTGCTGCCAACCAAGCACTGAACGGATTTATACATAACATCAATATATGAAGCTGTTCTTTCCTGTTTAATCGCGGTTAAACCATTCTGAAAATCAAAAAGCTGATGTTCTAAATCAACAAGATTCATGCCACTTGCATAGGCCTGAGTTGCATAGTGGTATGCAGCATAGCCGGCAAATTCATTATCGCCGGAATCAAGAAACTGCTGATAACAATTCAACAGGACCTTATAGCAGATCTCAAGCTTTGAATTCCAGTGTTTAAGGCTGGTATATACGATGTATTCTACTTTATGGTTCTGGGATGCATTATCAGTTCTGGGTAGCAGCTTAAGAGCCAAATCTGCAAAGTCGAATGAAATATATAAATCACCTAATGCGTTTATCATGGTGCTATACGAGGCAAATGCCATCGGAGTTTGCGGTGCAAATCCGTATCGCAGTGACAACTCTACCCGGCGTGCAACAGTTAATTTATGTAACTCAGGATGGGTTACTATAATTACCCCTGCCAACGCAGTAAGAACTCTAAGTGCCGATAACTTAATCTCATCAACCATATCCGGCATATCTGCCAACTCATCTAGCTTGCGGTCACCAATTATTTCATTGATTTTTTCTTTAGACTTCATCACATGATTCTGCGTAGGTTTTGCAGGAAAATCTTCCCCCATATCTTTAAGCACTTCCAACGCAAAATCTTCAGCCAGTTGCATCTCATCCTGGGCAATACATGCCTGCAACTTGAGCTCATATATTTTCAATTTATCCTTCAGTGTTTTGGCATTCTTTAAAACAACCTCTGCAAAGAAATCCTGCAATACAAAATTGGCATTAACATTTGCAGCTTCAGCTGCATTTGCATAGAGCTGGTAGGTTTTATCATAATCACCTTTCCAGCAATCTTTTCCCAAGAGTTTGATTCCAGTTTTAAAATAATTTAATGCAAGCTCGTATGCAGATGTACTATTTGCTTTTTTACCAGCCAAGAGGTTAAGTTCTGACAAATATTCTATTTGTTCTTTTGAAACCAGCAATTCATGACATTTATTTAGATGATCAACTACTTTAAAAACATTGTCTTTCAGTTGCTCATCTGAATAGCTATCCAGCAATAATTTACCAAGACGACAATGTATTTTCGAAAGCTGCTCATCATTAGCTAGTGAATAACAAACCTGTTGTATTCTGTCATGCACAAACTTTAAATATATATTTGAGCCACTAAACTTGGTTTCTAGGACACTAGTATCTGTTAGATTTGTTCCTGGAATTGAAACAACCATATTGTCAGCGATAGCATCGTATAACTGCTCGGTAATTTTCTTGGGATCATCGTCTGTTAGTTCAGCCAGGGTGAAAATATCAAATGAACCGCCAACACATGAAGCAATCATTAAGACATTTCTGGTAGCATGGGGCAATTTATCTAACTTCGATAGCAGAAGATCGACTACATTTTCAGATATTTGATGCTCTACTATATTCTTAAGGCTCCATCCCCAACTACCTGTTTCAGTACAAAAATTGATCAGCTTCTTGTCATATAACATCTGCAGCAGTTCTTCGATAAAAAATGGATTTCCAGATGTTTTCTGATTTACAAGTTTTGCTAGCTCCGACACTTTAGATTCTTCATGATGCAGTGAGTCAGCACACAGCCAGTTTATGCTTTCCTGATCAAGTGGAGGTAATGATACTTCTGCTGGCAAAACACCGTTTTCCTTGATGTTATTAATCATCGTGATAAGTCTATGAGTGGAATCAACCTCATTATCACGATATGCCCCAATAACAAACAAGTATCCTAATTTTTCATCATGCATCATAAGTTCTAATAAGTTGCATGACGCTGGATCAATCCACTGCAGATCATCAATAAAAATCACTAATGGATGTTCACTTTGACAAAAGACCCTAATAAAACGTTGGAATAGTAGCTTAAACCTCTTGTTCATAGAGACTGAATCTAGTGGCTCAGCCTGCGGTTGTTTTCCGATAATAAGCTCTAGCTCAGGAATAACATCAACGATAACCTGCCCTTCATCACCAAGCGCATCATCAAGCTTATGGCGCCAATGCTGTAGACGAGATTTATCTTCACTCAAAATAAACTGAAATAGTTGACGAAACGCATTTACTATCGCGCTGTAAGGAATGTCTCGCTGATATTGATCAAACTTGCCAGTAACAAAATAGCCCTTGCTTTCAGTAATTGGCTCATATAATTTTTTAATTAATGAAGTTTTGCCAATCCCAGAGTATCCAGACACAAAAAATAGTTCTTTCGCACCTGATTTAACCTGAAAATAATGTTTTAATAAGGCGCTTATTTCATATTCTCGTCCATAAAGTTTTCTGGACAAATGAAATTTTTCTGAAACGTCGTGTTCGGCAATTTTAAAATTCGGAATACTGCTTCTATTTTCAAGAAATTCTAAACATTTCTCTAGATCTTTCCTCACACCATATGCACTTTGATATCTGTCATCGGCATTTTTTTCTAATAACTTATCAATAATTTTTGATAAAGCCATTGGAACATCAGGGTCGACTTTTACTAAAGGTTCAGGCCTTTTTGCCAGGTGCTGATGGATTAACTCCATACTATCTATCGAAGCAAATGGTGTTCTACCGCCAAGACAGTGATATAAAGTAACTCCTAAGGAATAAAAATCACTCCGATAATCTAAAATACTATTGGTTCTACCAGTCTGCTCTGGTGAAATATAAGATAAATCAAGCTGAAGACTTTCAGGGCTACAAAGTTGAATGACCTCTTTCTTTCCATGTGTTTTAACAGTAGAGGCATCAGCAAAGCCAACAAGGTTTATATCCAGCGTTTCTTTCTCTATAAGAATATTCTGTGGGCAAATTACTTTGTGTATAACATCAAGTTTATGAACATCATCCAAGGCTTTGCATAGTTTAATAAAGATATGCAATAAGTCTTTAAGAGGTATTTTTTTATTATCCTGAATATAGTCAAGCAATGATTCAGTTGCAAAGTGCGGGTACACAATTACCGGATAGGCACCTTCACAAAGTTTAACCGGAACGTTTATATAATCGTTGCCTAATGAGGATGTGACATAATATTCATGATGAAGTCTATTGAATGCATTATCGTAATCGGCCCCACTCAAATCATCATTTATCGTCTTCAGGGTAACCTCATCGCCATTATCAATGCACGTTCCTCTATATATAGAGCATCTAGCGCCCTGATATAGTTGTTCCTTTACTTCATACCCTGCAATAGAAAGCATAAACTTCTTCTAAATAATATTAGTTACAAAAACCCCTTCTAAAAGAATAGCTTCAGCCGCCAGATTATCAAACTTCTTATGCCAAGCAGGTCAAATTTTGAAACTTTTTAGTATCTATAAACTTTTATTACAGCGCTTTGTAAAAAAAACATAATATTTTTCGTTAAAACAAAGCTTTACTTTGGGAGCTTTTAGTTTAAACTAGAAGCGCTGGTAAAGATTACAGCAGTTATTTATGTCCTAGCAAATTAGATACACCTCATTATCTCCATTGTTTGTTCGTAAGTAATCAGTTCTTCTTTCCGCAAAAAGCAAACATTCAAGTTTGTGACGATTTTTACATTAATTGGAGATTACATATGGCAAGTGCTACTGGAAAAGTTAAATGGTTCGATGAGAAGAAAGGCTTTGGTTTTATTGAAAGAGATGGCGGCAGTGACGTTTTTGTTCACTTTAGAGCAATTAGCGGCAATGGTTTTAAAACTCTTGCAGAAGGCCAACAAGTTGAATTTGATATTGAAGACGGAGCTAAAGGTCCTCAGGCCTTAAATGTTACTATTCTTTAATGAGCTTGTAGCTTAAAAACAAAAAAGGCCGCACTTGCGGCCTTTTTTGTACATTTCTACAACACGAAACCGATTATATAACCGCCAAAGCTGCATCGTAATCAGGCTCCTGGGTAATTTCCGGAACCTGCTCGGTATATTTAACATCACCATCTGCCCCGACCACGACTACAGCTCTGGACATCATACCAGCAAGTGGACCAGATACCATTTCCACTCCATAATCTTCACCAAATGTAGCATTGCCAATTGTAGAAGCGGAAACTACATCTTCAAGTCCTTCAGCTCCACAAAAGCGAGAATGGGCAAACGGTAGATCAGCACTAATGCATACTACTGCGGTATTTTCATTTGCCGAAGCAGCGGTATTAAATCTTCGAACAGAAACCGCGCACACATCAGTATCAATACTTGGGAAAATATTAAGAACAACTGTTTTACCAGCATAATCTGATAGTTTAACTTCTGATAGGTCAGTTCCCTTCAATGTGAGCTCTGGAGCTTTTGATCCGACTGCGGGAAGTTCGCCAACAGTCTCTATTGGATTACCTTTAAGTGTTATTGATGCCATGCCTTAGTATCCTTTATATTTGAGTTAATTTTTCTAGAAGTTGATTTGATTCTAGCATGCCCAAATAACTTTAAAAGCCATTTCCGACTATTTTAGTCAACTTTTTTTAGATCATAGCAATCGGTTTAATTGAATAACGGTTTTTATTTATTATTACAATATGTTACAAACTATTGTAATAATAAGACAAACTCAAACTGAACGGATATGTGGGATAGGAATCAAATTTCGTGAACGCTATCAGGAGGAAGCCATTTCTCTAACATCTCTTTAAGAGACTCTGGCTTAAAAGGTTTGGCAAGATAGTCGTCCATTCCCGACTCGATACATTTTTCCCTATCACCTTCCATTGCATTTGCTGTCAGGGCGATAATTGTTGTTTTACTTTTGTCCCCATCGATGTTTCTAACAGATGCCGTAGCCTCAAATCCACTCATCTCCGGCATCTGGCAATCCATCAATACAAGATCATAGTCATTGGCGCATACATTGTCATAAGCTTCACGTCCATTATTAGCTATATCTGCATCTACCCCAAGTTTCAATAGCATTCCCAGCGCAACTTGTTGATTCACCAGATTATCTTCAGCAAGCAAAATCTTAGCTTTTCTTCCTAATGATTGCATTTTCTTTTGAGTTTGGGTTGGTGCGGCAACGCCTGACTCCTCCAGCCCAAGTGCTTTTTGCACCTCATAGTAAAGGTTTTGCTTCCGAAGCGGTTTAAATATACTTCTTCCAAAGTCTATCTCTTGCTTGCTCTGGTTTGCTGCTGTACGCGAAACAAACAGCAGTTTAGGGGTATCAGTAACTTCCTCCAAAGGTTGAAGTAGTTTTGGGTCGGCGTTATGCAAGATACTATCGTCCACAAAAATCATATCGTACTTATCACTATCAAGTGACTTTTCAAGCATTTCGAGAGAATGTACGTAATCGATATCAACCTCCCATTCTTCAAAATATTTTGATGTTATCTCTTCTACTACCCCTTTTGAAGAAATGAGTAGCGCTTGCTTCCCTTTTAATTCTTCATTTATTTCAGCTTCTTTGCTTTGCTCATCCTTTCCAACAATTATGTTGAAGATAAAATTACTACCTTCGCCTAATTCCGACTCTACATGAATATCTCCACCCATTTCCTGAACTAAAAGCTTACTAATAGCAAGCCCAAGTCCTGTTCCACCAAACTTTCTGGTAGTAGAGTCATCCGCCTGGGTAAATAACTTAAAAATATTGTCATGTTGTTCTTTTGGTACCCCGATACCAGTATCAATAACTTGACACCTTATTTCATACCCATCATCAGTTTCGCTAATAAGATCAAGCTCAATTTTCACATATCCATGGGATGTAAATTTAATTGCATTCCCAGTTAGGTTAGTAACTATCTGTCTGAAACGCGTGGTATCACCCAAGATGAGGCCAGGGACCCTTTTGTCTATTTTTACACCAAGCTCCAATCCTTTAGATACGGCTCTTTCCGAAAGAATTTCCGCAACCTCTTCCACGGCCTGTGAAATTGAAAATGATCTTTTTTCCAGAACCATTTTACCAGCTTCAATTTTGGAAAAATCAAGGATATCGTTAAGGATCTCAAGAAGGGTTTCCCCTGAATTATTGGCAATTGTAAGTAGTTCTCTTTGTTCATCTGAAAGATCAGAATCCAATGCCAAAGCTAACATGCCTAGCACACCGTTCATTGGCGTTCGTATCTCGTGGCTCATATTGGCTAGAAATGCACTCTTGGCCTCATTAGCTGATTCTGCTGCTATTTTGGCATCCTGAAGTTCTAGCTGAGTATTTTTAAGTTGGGTAATATCCGCGCCATAGGCACGGGTTACAAATGTTTCCATCATGTAATGAAAGTGCCACAAAAACCATTTACCGTCGATATTACTTTCTACATCTAATATTGGCTCCATATTTGTGCTGCACTCTTCAATTATTTCCATAAAGTTTTCAGGAAATACATTCGGCACGCCAAAATCATCATACCCGTACTCAACCAAAAGGTCGGTCATAGCAGGATTTACATAACGCATTGCTCCGGTTTCATCCATCTCTGCAATTGGCGATGGGTGCAATTCTGCAAATGAAACAAGCTGCTCAGATTCTTCCTTGCTATATTCCTGTGAGGATACATCATTGAAAATAATGACATAAAATTGGACGCTATCACCACCAATAGTAAACGGAATAATTCTGTAATCTACCCTAATAAATAGTCCATCTTCTTTAATCCACACCGATTCCTTTGATTCTTCATGATCAGCCACATCGTCGACGTTAAATGGGCATGAATCTGGCTCATGCAGTTCATCAATACCATCGGTACAAAGAAGCTCATGAATATTATTTCCTTTAACCTTTATTATTTTCCAACCTAATAATTGCTCGGCCTTAGGGTTCATATTCATGATATCACCTTCAAGGGACATCAAAATCACACCATCAGGCCACTGGCTGATGATCATCTCAGCATCGTATTCGCTAATAGATTTACTTATTTGACCTGCTGCCATTGAAGATTAACCCTCCCCCTCATCCATTTTGAGAATTTTAAATGGATCTATGCCTTCTGCATTAGGGTCTATTATCCCTTCAATTTTTCTTGAATCATCTCCTTCTTGTGCAGCAAGGTTTACAATTATGGGCTTTATTAAGGGTTTTATACTTGGGTCATAACAAATTTTAACCGTCGGGTTCACTGGAGATTTTCTATTCATCTCAATTACAATGCCGCGTTCACCGGTATTTAGCTGAACCGCGCTAGTTAAGGGGTATACCCCTAAAACATGTACCAAAGGCACAATGATTTTATTGTCAATCTTCCCTTCCTGTGAAGCTTTATATAAAACTTTTAGGGCTGCATTAGGCGTTCTACCCTGATACCCCATAAATCCATGCACCATCGCATCATAATAATCAACAACGCATAAAATATGCGCTAATTCAGATATCTGATCACCTTTCAGTTTATGTGGGTAGCCAGTTCCATCAAGAAACTCATGATGCTCTTTTATTATCCGTATAACTTCTTCCGGTAAGTCTTCGCTTTTTTTAGTGATAGTTTCACTAAATATTGGATGTTGATGCACAAGTTTTAATTCTTTTTCTGTATATGGCTTATCTTTTGAAACAAGGTTGGCCGGCATACGCACCCACCCAACGTCATACATCATCGCGGCCATACCCAGAAGTTCAATCTCTTCATACGAATACTTCAAACGATTCGCAACAGCTGTAGCCAAGCTAAGTACACTAAATGCATGTGAAAGCAAAACTTGTCCATGTCGCTTCATATGCATTAACGTCAACAAGGCTTGGTCATTTCTGGTTAAACTTTCAAAGGTTTGATTTACAACCGGAGTCAACATCTTAGCTTCAACAGGTTGGTCCTGCAGCGCCATATCCATAACTTTATTTATTGTCTCTTTAGCCTTCTCTTGAACCTTTTGCGCAACCTGAAGTTCTTGTTTAAGCTCTTTAGATGGTCCAGAAACAATACCTGCTGCTGATGCAACTGGCTTTTCCTCTTTTGATTTAGAATCATCAACATATACAGTTTTAATTTGCGCTTTAATCAATCTGGCAATATCTGATTTGCTTTTAATATGAAAATTTTGAAAGGACTGAGGCAAAGAGAGGGATTCTGAGCTTACCTTGACGACAAACATCCCTGGTTTTAAATCTGTAGTGTGAATCTTTCTGACTGACATAGAATTCCTTTCGGTTGATACCTTAAAACTAGTTCAAGCAGTTTATAAATTCTAATTTATTAGTTTGAAATGGGAACTATGTCATATATCATAATTTTATGAATAGATTTAGAATGTTAGATAAAATCATCAACATTATTTCAATAAAGGAATAGTAATCTTGATATTGAGTTATAATGACCCCTTATTCAACAATTGAATTACGCAATGAATCAGACTTTTACAACCATAAAAAACAAGCTTATTGAGTATTCTAAGGTCGTATTTAGCTTTATCCTGGCGCTGGGGATAGTGTTATTTTATGGCTTTATAATCTATTATTTAATTGATGTTGTTTGGCCCGGCCTTCCTGACTGGGGAAAAGCGATAGGTTATATATTGCTAGCTGTATTGGTAATCAGCTCACCAATCATGTGGTATTTGCCGCGAGCCAGGAAACAGTTAGCAGAGAAAAGAAAGCGCTTAGCCGATAAAAGACATGACAGCAAAAGTAAGCAGCTAAAATAACAGCGGAATATGCTGTTTGTTATGCTGGAATTAAAATAGTGCGGAAAAAGGGATAGTATGGAAAGAAATACCATAGATAACACTATAACCTCATTTGGATATAGAATTCTTACACTTTTTATCGCAATCTCTTCTATTATTATTCCGATTTTGCTGTTTCTGTTTACTGACATTTCACTTGAATTGAAATTTCTTATTTTCGGCATTGGATGTTTTATCTGTGGAGCTATATCTGCTAACACAACTGCGCAAAATCAAACGAAATCACCGTGTCGCAAGTTCATCTCAAATGTAGAAATCATTAATGATCTAGCGCATAACATTGGTGATATTTCAGATCCCGATGTAATTTATAACAGAATAACAACTGCGCTAAACAAAAGGTTTGCTGACTTTAATTGCGTAATTGCTAAATATGACGCATCAGCAAACACATCTACGATCTATTCGTTATGGCTTGAAGCTTCGAAGCCAATAATAGTTAATGAGGCTAATAGAGCTGATATTGAATATGATATAGAAGCTATAACCAAAGAAATTTCAATCCTTGATGAAACAAACTGCATTTTACAGCCAATCTATACGCAAAATCTTAGTATGGGTGAGATCAGAATCTGGAGTGACTCTTCTCAACCATGCATTATTAACTCTGATGATAATCAGTTTCTCGTTACTGCTTCTAATATTTCTGCTCTTGCTTTGGCAAATATCAAGGCAAACTCATGCATTATGAGTAATTCTGTTAGAGATCCAATAACTGGCCTATATAATAAAGGATACCTTTTTGACACCGTACAGCGCGAGCTACATCGAGCCCATAGATGCAACTTTCCTATCGGTATTTTAATGATTGAAATCGATAAGTTTGACGATATTATCGAGCAACATACCAGCGAAGCAGGTAATAAATTACTATCATCTGTAGCTGGTCTGCTTCAAGGAACCTTTCGTGGTCATGACATCAGCTGCAGATTCAGCAAAAATGTCTTTGTTCAAGTTCTACCTGAAGCCAGCTTGGAAAGCACCCTTAAGCGCTCTGAAGAGCTAAGCCAATGGATTAACGAGCTAAACATAAAATATATGGGAGATTCATTGCCTGCAGTTACATGTTCAATTGGTATTGCATGCTTCCCAAACCACGCTGATAATAGTGACGAATTAATGGAAGCAGTTGTAAGCGCCACTTTCAGGGCAAAACAAGCAGGAATGGATCAGGTTGTTATTGCGGAAAGAGCCTTCAGCGAGGATGAATAACCTTATACCTGCACCATATCTTCATAACAGCTTTTTATATCATCAATTGTTGCAAAGCAATCATCCCTTACCTTTTGCATAATCTCCTGATGTTTAACCAATTCTATATATGCCTTAACCCTGTTTTTGACGATTATTATATTAAAAGGTTTTATAAAGTAATCTACAGCACCTAGCTCAAGTCCTTTTATCTCATCTTCATCATCTGACTTTGCGGTAATAAAAATAACAGGTATACCGTTTGTTGTTTCATTTTGCTTAAGTTTTTTGCACACCTCATAGCCGTCCATCTCAGGCATTACAATATCGAGCAAAATCAAATCCGGTTTATTATCTGAAAATGCAATTTTGAGTGCATCACGGCCATTATTAGCAACTTGGATTACATAGTCGTCACATAATGTTTGCCCTAGAATTTTAATATTAGCTGGAGCATCATCAACGATTAGTATGGTGCCATTTTTAGTCATTTCTATTACTTCCTTTTATTCTTAATCCTCTGCCCTTTTTCTACAATCCACCCCATAATGATCAGCTATTTTTCCAAAAACCTCCAAGGCGCTATTAAAATCAAACTTCCCCAGTAATTCATTTATATTATCAATATCTGCACCAAACATATTTTGGTCAAATAAGGTTTTTATCTCTTCTAAATAATCCATCGCTAAAAAATCGTTTGTGCGGAGATAGTCAATAAAGATCAGGGATTTCTTCTTAATTTCATCATGCGAAATAGCTGAGCCATTATTCGACTCTGCCGCCCCATCTTTTGCAAGTTCCATTTCATTTAGCTCAATCAATAAATTTGCTGATTCGAAAATTGGTTGCAAAGATGATCTAAACTGTGAAAGTAATACGGAAATCAAATCTTGCTTATCTTTCCTTATTGCCTCTTCAAGGGCAACTGTATCATCAATAATTTTCTGCGTTGAAAATGTTTTAACTAGTCCTTTAACTGTATGTGCAATTCTGGCTGCTTCTTCTTTATCATTATTCTTAAGACTACTCTGAATTATTTCTGGCGCATTATAAAAGTCCTTTGCAAATGATGTTATGACAGATATTGCTAATTTTTTATTCCCTGCCATTCTTTCAATTGCATTTTTCAGATTTATTCCAGGTAGCTCCAGTTCATAATTAATTTCATGGGCACCTGAATTTGGATTTAGATGATTTTCTCTGCGATTATTTTTATAAGTGTTTACAGATTCTGTATATTGCGGTGTAACCCATTTCGAAAGGGTTTGTACTAATTCAGAATAATTAACCGGTTTGGTCACATAATCATTCATTCCAGACTTCAGGCACTGTTCCTTTACCCCAACCACTGCATCAGCAGTCATGGCAATTACCGGGATTTCGGAAAACCTAGCATCTTTTCTTAGTTGTTCACAGAAAGTATAACCATCCATTTCTGGCATCTGAATATCAGTTAGGACTACATCATAGTACTTAGGATTTTTTTCTAATACTTCCAGCGCCATAATACCATCATCAGCAAGGTCAACAGAAAGACCTACCCCCTGCAGCATCTCCTGAGCTACCTGCTGATTGATATAATTATCCTCAACTAATAGCAGCCTGGCACCAAATATCTTTTCATAAGCCTGAGAAAGATTCGTATTGAATATTTGCTCTTCCTTATCACCAATATCTACAAAAATGTCGCTAATTATTGTATGCAGATCTTTATCTTTTATTGGTTTATAAAGCCAGTAGTTTACCCCTTTTTGAAACGCTTGCGCTTTGACCTCTTCTGATTGGTAGGCTGAAATCATAACAATAGGGGTTGTTTTATCAGCATATTCTTCACGTATTGTGTCAACAAGTTGAATGCCATCCATATCAGGCATCTTCCAGTCAGTAATGATTAGATCATAACTGAAATATTTATTGACATTTCTATATTCATCGAGCAATGATTCTGCGCTTTCAGCTGCAATAACATTCATGCCGACTTTTTGTAATTCGTAAGTTAGATAAACCCTTACAGCCTCATTATCATCTGCAATTAATACCTTTTTACCTTTAGCATTATTTTTTAATTTGGCCTCAATGCCTTCGGATGAAGTAGCAAAAATAACGGTAAATGCAAAAGTACTTCCCTCACCGAGCTCACTTTCAACCCAGATTCTTCCACCCATTAATTCAATAATCGATTTACAGATCGCAAGACCTAGGCCAGTTCCACCAAACTTTCTAGTTGTAGAGCTATCAGCCTGGGTAAACGAATCAAAAAGTTTATCAACCTTGGTATCACATATCCCAGAACCAGTATCATGCACAGCAAACTTGATCTTTGCCTCGTCATAGCTCTGCTTTACAACGCTAATTTCAATATCAACCGTACCATTGTGCGTAAATTTTAATGCATTATTGGTAAGGTTAATAAGAACCTGCGACAGTCGCAGCGGGTCTCCAATTAAATGCACAGGCACGTCATTATGTATATTAATTGCCAATTCATTATTGTTTTCATGCACTTTAGTAGCAAACATATCTTTGATGTGCTTAACAACACTATTCAGATTAAAGAAAGTTTTCTCAATATCTAGCTTACCAGCTTCAATCTTGGAAAAATCTAAAATGTCATTGACCAGCCCAAGCAAAGACTTGGATGAACTAAAAATTTTCTTGGTGTAGTCAAGCTGCTTATCATTTTGCTCGGTCTGTAATAGCAGTTCAGTTAGACCGGTGATAGCATTTAACGGGGTGCGAATTTCATGGCTCATATTTGCCAGGAATCCGCTTTTGGCTTCTGTTGCAGCTTGGGCAGATTCAACTGCGCGCTGCATTGCATCTAGCCTGCTTCTTTCTGTTTCTACCAACTGTTCCTGAGTATGCTTCAATTCTTCCAAAGTATTCTCTAACTCATCCTTCTGCTTGCCTATTTGCGTATAAAGATTGGCATTAACAATAACCGAATCCATAAATGAACATAATCGAAAAATTATTTGTTGCTCATCATCTGTTAGAACAGCCTTATGCTCAAAACTCATTAGGCTCAAAATCCCTATAGCTTCACCATGTTTTTTAATCGGGATTTGCAGCAGTGTACGCATCTGCGGAAATTTAACTATTGTATCCCGATCAATTTTTGCCATTGGCAGATCCAAAATCGCCTGGGCATCAGGAATATAAATTGGGGTGTCATTTCGAATAGCAAGCACTAATGCCCCACCATCCTTATTCATCGGGAAGTGCGTATCAGCTTCAAAGTAACTTTCCAAGTCATCCAGGTAGGGCTTATTATCATTTGGCCGCCGATATATATAGGTATAATCTAAAGCATTATCCTGGATTAAGAAAACGCTCGCGGTATCAAAGTTATACCTTTTTAGAATCTCTTCAGAAAAAGCATGATAAACGTGCTCAACAGAAGATACTGCATTAATCTCAGATATAAATTGTAATAAGGAGCTGTTAAATTCAAAAGATTTATTAACTTCAGTCTCCTTAGACTTCATCAGATCATAGTAATAAGAAAACTCGATCTTTGAAGCCAAAAACGGAGATAGCTGATCAATATTTGCGCTGTCAATATGACTTAAATTCCGGGATTGGCTCAAAAAAACCATCACACCAAATGATTTGGTTTCATTTGCAATCGGTAAAATTGTAAATGACTGCAGTTCCCATAGTTCTAAAATGTGATGTGCATACTTAGAATAACCGCTTTGTTCAGACTTAAAGTAGGTTTCACTTTGGTTAGATTTAAATACCTTTGAATACGGACTTTCATCATTAAGATCGACACGAAAACTGGCATAAGTCTCTTCGATAGATGCAAACTCGCTTGGCAATGAAAGAGATTCACAAACTAGCGAATCCTCGGACTCGGACTTCAAAAGTATTAAATAACCATCAAAATCATTTTCGCTGGTAACTGTCCTGCCAAAAATTTCTAAAATCTGTCTAAGGTCAATTGTTGACCCCAACCTGTTAACCAGATTAATTATCTGCTGCTGTTCGGTTTTAACTCTTTCGCTTTCAATGTTGTTTTTTAACAACCTGATTGTGCCAGACAAGCTAGAAATAAATCTTTTGATCTCACGAATATCTTTAATAGATAGATTCAGACCATGATGAATTGAGAATAACTGCAGTACACCAATTGTAATTCCGTGATCAACAACTGGTATCAATAAATTTTCTCTTATATCCAGATAGGAAAGGGTTTCCGCATCAAATTCAAGCAAATCTTCATGCGCGCGTAAGTCTTTTTTTCTGGCATAAAATAACTTTTGTCTGATCGCGACCTTTGTGCTAATTGATAGTTCAGGCCTAGACAAATCAAGGCTTCTGGTAAGATTTTCTTCAAGTGCAAGATCATCAATATCCAGCCCAGTATAACGATGGCATATCAGCTGATTTTTTTGCTCATCAATTATCTGTACTATAAACGCACTAAAGCCCCATTTTTCACGTAAATAATCAAGTACTTCATCAAGCAGCTCATCAAGAGACCACATTGAAGAGGCAATTTTCTGCAACAGTTTTTTCTCTTGACGTTCTCGAGTCAATTCTTTTGCAAGAACATCAAGACTGGTCTCAAGTGAAATAGCCTCATCGCCTCGATCAATACACTGGTCATGGACATAATTGTCATTCCGCACGCCATCAGCAGCATCATGATCAAAGTCTGTATTTGAATCGTTGATGCAATTGCTCATGATATAATACTTCCAACCGAACCCAATAGACCAAAACCCTTATTGGGGTTTATCAACCTTCCATTCGGCTTCTTTGATCCATTCAAGCAAATCAGCAACAGGTACCGGACGGCTAAGATGGTATCCCTGAGCAACATCACAACCCATCTTTTTAAGCTCTTCTAATGATTCCTGGTTTTCTACGCCTTCCGCTACAACCTCAAGCCCTAGGTTATGACTCATTTCTATGGTTGTATGCACAATCATCATGTCATCTTTTTGCTCAATCATATCCATTACAAAAGAGCGGTCAATTTTGATCTCTTTAATAGGAAGCTGCCTGATATACGCCAAAGATGAATATCCGGTTCCATAATCATCAATTGAGATCCTGAACCCTTTATCATCAAGATCATTCAATACCTTTGTGGCATGATCGCGATCTTCCATCATAGCGCTTTCGGTAATCTCCAGCACCAGAAGCTCTGGCGGAACATTATGCTCTGTTATAAGGTCAATTAGATAATCTGTAAGCTCTTTTTCCTGCAGGTTTCTAGCGGAAAGGTTAATACCCATCCTAATTGACATTCCCCTATTTAGAAAATCTGCGCACTGAGTTATTGCTGTCTTTAACACCCACCTGGTTAGTGGTTTGATAACACCAGTTTGTTCAGCAAGAGGAATAAACTCATCAGGTGGGACAAACCCCAGTTCCTCATGATTCCAGCGCAACAGTGCTTCAACCCCAATCAGTTTTCCATTAATTACGTCAATTTGCGGCTGATAGGCCATTTTCAATAGATCTTTATCTATAGCCGTCCTTAACTCGCCCATAAGCGTTAACCTGCGGGCACTATATGGGTCAACTTCAGAAGAGTAGATCGCATAATGATCGTTTTTACGCTGTGCAAATTCAAGGGCGATATACGCATGCTGCATTAAAATACCCGGCTCAGTCCCGTGGCTAGGGAAAATTGCCATGCCGATATGTGCGCCAATATCAAGCGACATACCCTGATATTCAAACGGTTCTTCCATTTTAGCTAACAAATCATTAGCTATCTTAGCTAATTGTTCTTGCAAACCATCTTCGCCTGTTGAATCGATTTTATTGTTATCAATCAATAAGCCAAAGTTGACCCCTTCTAAAACGGCAATGCATTGATCTACTCCGTCAACTGATTCAATTACCATAGAGCTATCTATTGCTAAACTTAACTGACTAAGACGTTTGGCAACCTTTCCGAGTAAAGCATTACCATTATGATGACCAAGGGTATGGTTAATCTCGTGAAACCTTTCAAGATAGATAGACATTAAGGTAAATGACTGCTGTTCCCCCATATCTATCAATTTCTGTATATTATCCTCGAGTAATAATCTGTTCGGCAAACCGGTTCTAGAGTCATGCATTGCCAGATAGATATTTCTCTCTTCGGCATCTCTTCTGTTTTGCGATTCTAGTTCAAGCTCTTGGGTTCTTTCACTTACCAGGATATCCAGATTCTTGTTTTGCTCAAGTAGTTGGTTATACATCCACCTTATCGACAATAAGCTCTCAACACGAGTTAGGCCTTCAATAAAGTCAAATGGTTTATTGAGAAAATCACTTGCACCAGACTGCAGAGCCTTTACTCGATACTCCTGATCAGTTTCAGATGTCAGCACTAGGATTGGTGCGTATGCTTCCGGATCAATCTCAAGAATCTGCTCCATTACATCGAACCCATCTAAATGCGGCATATTAAGATCGAGAATTACCAGATCTGGCTTGAATTTTTTATATGCCTCTGCAGCATCTCGCGAATCAATTATGTCATTAATTCTGGAATACCCGGCTTCCCGCAACATTCCGTTTAGCAGTTCATGATTTATAGGTTGATCATCTACAATAAGTATTTTTAATTTGATCAACTCGTGCCTGTTATCCATCTAATTACCTATAAGCTAATAATTACTAATCAACACCAAATAATTTCACACTATATAGGATAGTAAAAGATGGCGCTAAATCATCGAATTGATCTACTTTTTTGCTGAGAATTTTAAATTTGTGAACTTCATTCAAGAATTATTAGCCACCAGTGACTGGTCGCTGATGAAAAAGGTTGCTTCTTACAAAATAAATTAGTGTTACGCCTTAAGAAGTTTGGTCATCAACATACTTAGTTTTGCAGCCGTCTGAGCATCATCAATTGTACCGGCCTGCTGTTCATCATTCTGTTTTTCAAGAAATACCTGCTGAATAAACTCCATGACCGCTACTCTGGCATTACTAAAATCAAATTTCTCAACACTAGCCTTAATTTGCTCAATATTTTTTGAGTATTTAGTTTCCTGCATTTGCTTATATATTTGTTCGATGGTTTGATTAGCACCAAAATCATTTAGGATAAGCTGTTCAACCAAATCAGATAAATCTGCTGCAATTTTATTTATGTCACATGCTCCGGTAATATCCTTTACTTTATGCTCAAGTTGCTGGTTCTTAGTTATATTTTTGACGATAAGAGCATCGATTGCAGAAAAAACTTCAGAAATAGAGTTTGAAAAACCTTCAATTTTATCATCAATATCAGAACTTTTGTTCTTCATACTTGATTCAAGATCGATAGTAGCAGTATGAAGCTGAGATGCAGCAAAAGTACCTGCCAGTCCTTTTATCGTATGCACAATCCTTAACGGTTCCTCATACAACTGCTCCTGGATTGCCTGCCTGATTTCATCAACAACTCCTTTATAATCACGAGCAAACTCTTCGAACAACTTCATCATAAGCTTGCTATTCCCAGCCATTTTCTTTAAGCATGAATTTACATCGATTACCCCGGTTTCATCTTCAATTATATCATCTAGAAGCTCAGTTACACTGCTGGCTACAAGCTCATCCTTAGTTTGCAGTTTTTTATCACTAGATGTTACCCACCTGGAAAGAGCCTGATAAAGATCATTCACATTGATCGGTTTGGTTACAAAATCATCCATACCTGCATTAAGGCACTTTTCTTTATAGCCTGCCATAGCGTGGGCTGTCATGGCTATGATTGGAATTTTCGAGATTTTTGGGTTATTTCGAATATGAGAAGTAGCGGTATACCCATCCATTACCGGCATTTGGATATCCATCAAAATCACTTCATAAGATGCACCTTCAAGAGCTTTCAGAGCCTCTTCACCGTTACCTGCAACATCAACATCAATATCAGCCCCCTGAAGAAATTCAGTTGCAACTTGCTGATTTATGGGATTATCCTCAACTAACAGAACCTTAGTACCTGCAATCTGATTTATTAGCTCACTATCATTGGCTTTATCACCATTTACATGATTGGAACTACTTTCATTTCCTGTCAGGCAAGAAACAACAATTTCATATAACGTACGCTGATTAAAAGGCTTGACTAAATTATCAAAAACACCGATCTCTAAAGCATCAGCTCGCTCTTGATCCTGATTGAGCGATGTCATAAGCACATATTTTGCTGGCCTTGGATCAACTAACGATTGAATTTCACTTATTATTGAAATTCCATTATTATCAGGTATCTCATAGTCAACAATAAATAGTTCGTACCTATCATTACCTTCCTCAACATCTTTTACGTTAGCTAAGGCCTGATCGGTTGATGTAAATGCATCAACCTCAAACCCTAACTGGAACATCTCGTGCCTCAGATACTCGGTTACATACTCATTATCATCCAGAACAAATGCTCTAATTCCGTGATATTTTTCAGGAAGCACAGGCAAATCACTTTCTAGTTCGAAAAGTTCAAACTTCAGATCGAAAATAAAAGAACTTCCCTCTTTAACTTTACTTTCTGCTCTAATGTCTCCACCCATAGCCTGAACCAATGATCGA
The DNA here is from genome assembly GCA_004796365.1 of Gammaproteobacteria bacterium. Classification (GTDB taxonomy): domain Bacteria; phylum Pseudomonadota; class Gammaproteobacteria; order QZLD01; family QZLD01; genus QZLE01. The sequence goes on from QZLE01000201.1 coordinate 31,277, forward strand.
CAAATGCTCAATCCCAAGCCAGTACCTCCATACTTTCTTGTTACAGAACCATCAACCTGAGTGAATGACTTAAATAGCCCTGGAATAAGCTCTTCTGGTATTCCGATACCAGTATCAGTTACTGAAAAGTTCAATCTGGCCTGGTTATGTTCTAGTTCAAGCGTTTCAACCTTTATCGTTATAGCTCCATGTTCAGTAAATTTAATCGCATTACTGACAAGGTTAATCAGAACCTGGCCTAAACGCAGGGAGTCTCCAACAAGCCCCAATGGGACATCAGAGCCAACATAAACGATTACATCTATCTGTTTTTCAGAAATTAGTCCAGAAAACATATCGCAAACATTGTCGAGAACGTCATGTAGATTAAAATTGACACTTTCAATTTCCAACTTGCCTGCTTCAATTTTTGAAAAGTCCAATATGTCATTGATAACGCCAAGCAGTGATTGCGATGAATTACTAATTTTATATAAATAGTCTTCTTGTTTTTCAGATAATTCAGTATCCAAAGTTAATTTTGAAAGACCAATAATCGCATTTAAAGGCGTTCTGATCTCATGACTCATATTTGCCAAGAAATTACTTTTAGCCTCTGCCGAAGCTTCCGCAGCCTCCTTTGCTATCTTAAGCGCATCAGCTCTTTTTCTTTCTGTATCAACAAGTTGATTTTGAGTAGATTTTAGCTTTTCAAGTGTCTTACTAATCTGATTTTTCTGATCATCTACCTTGGTATATAACTCAGCATTAATAATAGCTGTGCCTATGAACGAACATAGCAACTCAATAAGATTGATCTCTGAATCAGTAAGATAGATATTTTGATTAAGGCTAAGCAGAGAAAGCACGCCAATCGCCTCATGCTGCTTCCGTATCGGAACATGAGCAATTGACTTAACGGTTTCCATAATATCCAATGCTTTTCTGTCCAAACGTGACATTGGAAGGTGCATGATTTTATCGACTTCAGAAATTACAATATGGATGTTGTTACTAACCGCCGCACCGATAGCCCCAGAAGAGACAGAAACACTATAATGATCAACACTAAAGAACTCATCCCATTGCTTACACTTTTCGCTATAGCGCTCATCACTACAAATACTGTTGGTACCGATAATACTATCGCCTTCAACCATAGAAATCAGAGCAACATCAAAATTAAACCGCTTTAAGAACTCAGATGAAAGCATCTGATATATGCGCTCACTTGATGTGATGCTGTTTATTTCAGTTACAAATTCTAAGAACTCTTCACGCTCTAAAGCAACGTCCTGAATCTTTGCCTCTTTTTCTTTTAATATTGCGAAGTCTCTTAATTTACTCAATACAAGATAATAATCATCTAGATATACTTGTAATGAATCAAACTCTTCTTTCAAGAATTCTTTATGCTGGATAAGAAGATTAATAGTACCCAAACTATTATCACAATATATTATTGGCAAAGTAACTAGCTGCTTTATTTCCCAACGTACAAATCTTTCTGTAGTACTTTCTGGATAACTTTCCGCTCCAGCCTTTTCAAGAACTATGGGCTCTTTTATTTGAAGAGCTCGGACATTAACATCAGGGTATGATCCATCAACTTTTTTTCTATCCGTTAGTCTATGTTGGAATTTTTTATATGCCCTTTCAATACCTTTATAATTTTCAGGAAGTTTTATATACTTGCAGACTAAATAACGCGCCTTATCATCTATGAGATTGATAACTACGCCATCTACAAATGATAAATTCAATAAATCATCTGCAAGAAGTTGGATAACAACATCTATATCCTCTTCGCCAAAAAGCCTATCTAACAACTGGTATCGCTTTACATCAATTTTATTTGTAATGTTTACCATTCTCTTACCGGATGTAATAAAACAGCTGCAAAAATAACTACTCCACCCATTGCTATATCGGGTTATTACTTTACAATGCGTGCAGATGTTTCCAATTAATATTAATAGTCTGATTTTTTTTCTATATATTAACCAAGTGTAGTATATTTTTTAGAATTCATATGATCAATTTCACAGAACTAACAGATTGGCATAACAAACTTAGCGAAGAGCTCACCAAGCCATACTTTGTTAATTTAAAAAAAAGCCTCGCAAAAGAATACAACGGTTACACAATTTACCCGGAAAAACACAATCTGTTTAACGCATTTAGAGCTACCCCTTTTGAAAATACCAAAGTGGTCATACTCGGACAGGACCCATATCATCAGCCGGGACAGGCTCATGGACTAGCATTTTCCGTAAATGATGGAATAAAATTCCCTAAGTCGCTGCAAAATATCTTTAAAGAGTTGAATGAAGATTTGCAGATTGAAATTCCATTCTCCGGCAATCTGAGCAAATGGGCTAAGCAAGGGGTTTTATTGTTTAATACCGGTTTATCCGTGAGAAAAGACCACGCAAACTCTCATAAAGAAATCGGCTGGCAACCACTTACTGATGCAATAATTAAGCTTTTAGGTCAGCGCCCGGAACCAATTGTATTCATACTTTGGGGCAAACACGCTCAGGAAAAGGCCAAATTCATAGATAATCACCATCAGATTATTAAATCCGCACACCCTTCTCCCCTTTCCGCTTACCGCGGTTTCTTTGGAAGCAAACCGTTTTCAAAAGCCAATAGATTCTTAAAATCTTTTGGCAATAGCGAAATTAACTGGCAACTGTAAAGCCAAACATATCACAAAACTGTATTGACACAGTTCACATTTTTCTGCAAAATATCTTTATTAGAAATCAATAATATAAATTTAATTAGTACTAATATTTTGCCCCGGACACGATAATGAAAACAATATTCAACCTATTGCTAAATGCGAGTATTATAATATCTGCCTTAACGCAACATGCCTTTGCTGCATCCTGGAAAGATATTTCCATTGCCAATTATAACGTGTCAATATACGTACCAGACTTATCTAAGGGCCGTTCAACCCTTAGACCTCTAATGATAAACCTTCACGGCTGTGAACAAACCAGCCAAGACCTTGTTGATTACGGAAACTGGGGGAAATCAGCTGACAAACACAATATGATTGTCGCTATCCCGGACAATCACGGCGACTGTTATGGCTATGATCCATCTCCTATTCCAGGCATTGAGCTGGCGCATGAATCTATACTTAATGTAATCAATGAACTAATCGAAGACCCTGCTCTTTATATTGACACCAACCAGATCTACATAAGCGGCTTAGGCGCAGGCGGCACAGTAGCTATGGAAATGGGCTGCAGATATCCTTATCTAATCGCTGGGATGGGGATCGCCTCTGCCGCATCTGCAGGTTCCAACCAAGCACTTCTTCAATACCTTTCATCTTTTACTCCAACAATGTCTGCTGATGAAGTAGCTACAGCATGCCTTGACTTTGCAGTAGACAAGACTGAACACTTCGACACTCAAATTGTTTCCATTGTTTCTGGCGGTGATGGCACCAACAGCGATGGCAAGATCCACTCCAAATGGTCAACTATTTCAGCAGATGCATTCGCAAGCGTATATGGAATGGAAAGTGTATCCGGCGTAACCAGAATAGATGGTAATTCGTATGATGGAATTGAAGCTTTAGCTGTCGATAATAGTGGAAGTACCAGAATTTCAAGAATATTTGTTCCAGATATGGGATATGCGTGGTCAGCTGGAGATATTGGTTCTGACTCATCATTTACCTATTATGAAGACAAAGATATTGATGAACATGGGATAAATTATCCTGAGTATCTAACTTCTTATTTACAAACCAATAATCTCAAAATAAACCAAAACGATGGTGGTTGGAGCAAACCTTTTATCGGCGAAAAAATATACATCAATACCACAAATCCAGAATGTCACCGGGTTTTTGGTAGCGCATACGATTTCAATGGCGAAATACTCTCAGTCACAGTTACAATTAATGGCTCACAGTACGAGACCAAACTAGATGAAACATCACTAAGATTTGATGTAAATGAGTGTCTGGCAATAAGTGAAACCACACCAGTTTATGCAACGGCAACAGATAATGATGGCGCTATACGATCATTCATTCCCCAAAAGACTTTTTTGACTAACCATGCCAATAGCGATGCCAGCATAATCTCTGTGCATGCAGAAAAAGACGAAGTCGGTTGTGTAACGCTATCTGGTATAGCATCCTCAAATAACTGGAGTCCACCTCAGATAGTAATAAATATTGAGGATAATTTATATGTTGCCGATGAGGTTATTCAAACTGAAACTGGATTCGAGTTCAATTCCAAAATATGTCCGGTAAATATGTTTGAATTTATCCTGAATCATGGAACTGTTATTGCAATTGATCAAAGCCAGATTGAAAGCCTGCCGTATACATTCGAAGTTGAGTCACAACACGGTAATAATACTAACGCAACAGTAGAGCTAAAAATTACAGAATTATACGAGAAAGGTGGATGTATTATTGCTGAGTTATATACGTCTGTAGAAGCCACTCCTGAGGTATACCTACAAGAAAAACAGCAAGAATTAGAGTTTCTGGGCAGTAACCAGTTCTATAAATTCTACCACATGAACAGATGCGAGCTGGAAGAAGACACTTATACCATCTTTGCCAAAGCTTTAGATAACTATGGGAACACAGTTATTCAGACTGAAACAAAAAATATCCAGGTTAATGAAAGTAATGCTCTACCAACTGCTCATTTTTCTTTCAAAGTTTCCACATTAACTCCGCATAATACGATTTGCTTTGAGGCCAAAGGAATAGCAATTGATCCTGACGGAATGATCAATGCCATTTCAATGACTGCAATAGGACAGAGTCAACCAGCAACCTTCGAACAACTTAGCGAGCATGCTGTTCAATTCTCAGCTAAATCATGTTTTGAAGTCGATGCAGTAGCGCATTCATATGGCTACAGCTACGATATTTCTTTATTAGTTGAAGATAACAAAGGGGCTGTGGCTGAATATAATGACATTATCTTGCATGTTGACCCAGCATTTCCAAATTTAGCTCCAGTTATTACAGAACTAACAACAAAAACTGATGAAAATAACTGCATAAATATTGAAGGGATGGCTTCAGATGATGATGGAGTTGTAGCATTTGTTAGCGTTATTATTAACGATGAATCATTTGAGGCGGATGTTCAGCACTACCAATCAATATCTTATAAATACAGCTTTTCAAAATGCGGCTATATCCCTGGTGAATACAATATTGCTGTTGCAGCCTTTGATAATTATGGAGACTCAAGTAACATACAAACAGATATCGTTACTGTTAAAGATATCGACACCGACAACGACGGCATAGGAAATCTTCAAGATCCTGATGATGATAATGATGGGGTTGACGATGAACACGACACCTTTCCGCTAAACAGAAATGAGTCAAAAGATACCGATCATGACGGCATTGGCAACAACGCAGATAACGATGATGATAACGACGGTGTTCTAGATATTAATGACGATTTCCCACTAGATCCTTCGGAAACAACTGATACCGATAATGATGGCATCGGCAACAATGCAGACACTGACGACGATGGTGATGGCGTTCTAGATTTTGATGATGCCTTCCCACTTGATCCTTATGAAACAACTGATACTGACAAAGACGGAATTGGCAACAATACCGATACTGACGATGACGGTGACGGAGTCGCAGACTCTGAAGATGCATACCCACTTGACCCTAAAAAATCACAGCTTGAGCCAAAACCTGAGCCAAAACCTGAGCCAAAACCTGAGCCAGAGCCAGAGCCAAAACCTGAGCCAGAGCCAGAGCCAGAGCCAGAGCCAGAGCCAGAACCTAAACCTGAGCCTCAAACCAGTGATGGAGGCGGGGGAGCCCCAAATGCATTCATACTTCTTTTTTGCCTACTATCCCTGTTAATAACTAAAAGAAAACACTAAAAACATGGTAATTGATCATTGTTAACCTGCTGTAAACAAATATGTATGAATAATTAGCAAATGTACGATATAAGTATATTGCCATATACAACATAATATCGAACATCCAAATTCATTTACTTTTTATTTACTATCGTGGTGGGTATTATGAAAAATAACTTATTATCTTTTTTTAATGGACAAACGACCAAGGCAGTAGCTCTATCAACTGCCCTTTTGATTTCCGGTGGAGCATTTGCTGCCGATAACCTTATTCCTAGAATCCCAGTTAACCCTGCAAAATACCAAGTACTAGACGGTGTGGAATATACGTCCATTACCGTAAAGTTTAAAGAACTAACTGGTATTAGATTAGGCAGTTCTGGCCTTTTCAGTAAAATCAGCAATCCTGAAATGCCAGCCAGTCTAAATTTGGACTGGACTGGATTCGATTCAGAACTTATTAATTTACAGAGTTTAGTTGCTTCTCAAGGTCTAAATCTGACTAAATCATCTCCTTTCTCGGATGAAAAACTTGCCGAGCTAAAGAAGAAAGCTGAAGAGAGATCTGGCAAAGAACTTGCTGACATGGGGCTATACTTTAAACTGCCTATACCTAAAGGTTTCAGCACAGAACAAATTAAAGCATTAGTAGACTCCCTGAATAGTTTTACAACTGTTGAGGCAGCATTTGCTAAACCGCCAGCAGTACCTGCTGCAATCACTCCAGACTTCCAGGATTACAATCCTGCCAACACCTACTATCAAGGTTACCTGGATGCTCCAACACCAGGGGATAACGATGCATATGACGGTATTAACGCCAAATATGCCTGGAATTTCAGCGGTGGCCGTGGTGAAGGTGTTAACATTATCGACGTTGAGGGTGGTTGGACAACTTCCCATGAAGACTTTCCCGTTTTAGCATTCAGTTATGACACATCAGAAAACAGTTCTGGATGGATCGATCATGGAACTGCTGTGGTTGGTGTTATTGCTGCTCAAGACAACGGATTTGGTGTTACAGGTATTGCTAATCAAGCAAATATTGGGCTTTCCAACATTTACGGTGATAGCTATGTAGATGGAAACGGTGACACTAGAACTGGTACAGATGCAGCAATTCTGCGAGCAGCTGATATGGCAGGTGAAGGCGGCGTAATTCTAATTGAGGTTCACAGAAAAGGCCCAACACTTCAAGAAACTTGTGCATGTAATAATGGGCAATGTAACTACATCGCTGTTGAATACTGGAGTGATGACTACGAAGCAATAGAAATTGCAACTGCACTAGGTGTAACTGTCGTAGAAGCTGCGGGTAACGGAAGCGCCAATTTTGATGATCCAATTTATGGCGGCGCATTTGACCGCAACCAAAAAGACTCTGGGGCAATTATTGTTGGCGCTAGCCGTTCTAAAAACAGTGACCCAATGTGCTGGACTAACTATGGTTCACGTATTGATGTTCGCGGCTGGGGTGAAATGGTTGCCACCCTGGGTTACGGAGAGATGTATAAAAATTCAGCTGACTCAAGTAATCAAGATTACTGGTACACTGGCACCTTCAGTGGTACATCTTCAGCTGCTCCAATCGTAACTGGTGCTGCAGCAGTTCTTCAAGGTATTTCGGAAAATGTTTATGGCACAACTCTTTCTCCAATGCAAATCAGAGATATTCTAAGCACCAACGGAACAGAACAAGATATCGACCTTGAAAAAAATATTGGTTTGCTTCCCGATCTAATGAAGGCTATAGCCACAATTAATTCATCTCATGGATTCGTGTGCAATGACTTTACATCAACAGTTGCTGATCATGAAACCGCTGGCCGCGCATATAGCGAAACTGTAACTGAAGGAGAAACTTGTTGGGGTACATTCTGCTACGGTGGAACACAGGTAACTACTTGGTATACTGCAGGTTCGAATATTGAACTAGGAACTGATAACTCTATCACTAATACTCTACATGAAGGTGTTCAAGGCGAATTTGCAATCGGTAATTGCCCATCTATTGGGAATATAGAACCAACAAATTCAGCACCAGTTCTTATTCTTAACGGCAACGACCCAATGACAATTTATGTTGGTGAAACTTTTGTCGATCCTGGTGCAACTGCTTCAGATTCAGAAGATGGTGATCTTACTTCAGAGATTGTTACAACAGGCTATGTTGATTCAAACACCATTGATACATACACACTAACTTATACCGCTACAGACTCTGGTGGCTTATCAGATACCAAAACCAGAACTGTAAATGTTATTGCAATTCCTACATGTCAGGAGTTTACTGATACTGTTTCCAACCACGAAACTGCTGGCCGTGCATACTCAGTAACAGAAACAACCGGTCAAACATGTTGGGGTACATTCTGCTACGGTGGAACAACCACTACAACATGGTACGCGGAAGGTTCTGACGAAAATCTTGGCACTAACGGTAACGCAACTGTTACTCTTAGAACCAACGAAGGTGGATACATCACCGGTAACTGCCCTTCTGACCCAGTTGCACCTGTATTAGTATCTTACCAGGTAGCTTCAAATACCAATGTACAGGCAGTTATCACTGGTACTGCATCTGATGCAGATGGCGACATCGATCGCGTAGTGCTTGGCCTTGGAGCAGTTACTGGCATCGTATGTGAAGGCACAACAAGCTTTACCTGTACCCTTGACTGGGATGCAAACGGCTTTGACACTGGAGCAGAAATATCTCTATCAGTTTCTGCATGGGACTCAAGAAACGAAGTTTCAAATATTGAGCACTTCACACTTACACGCCCAGAACAGCAGCCTGGATCAGCTCCGGTAATCTCGAACCTCGATTATACTGTTGATGGGCAGAACATGGTTGTTACTGCTGATGTAACAGATATAGACGGAGATCTATATGCAATTAGATTAATGTATGCAGATCAACCAGGAGAATTACATTGTGACAATTCCGGTGGCTATCAATATACATGTAATCTAACTAACCATGACGTAGGAGCATTCAACTTTAAGGTTCACGCTATTGATAGCGAAGGTAACGCAGCAGAAACAGCTCCATTTACAGTTGAGTTTGTCGAAAAGGTCGAAACAACCTGTTTCACCACCGTTAACAGCGACCACGTAAGTGCTGGCCGTGCAGAACTAAAATACAACGTTCTTATCTATGCAATCGGTTCTGGCGATTATCTTGGTATGAGTAGTGATACTACATCACTGGAAGAAACTTCTGCAGGTATATGGACCAAAGTAACAAGCTGTGACTAAATTAGTATTGAATAAATAATATTGGGTTACGCCCCTCTAACCCAGCTTACAATACTTTTAAACAAACAAGCCCTCTCAGACTTTCTTTATAAGAAAGCCCTGAAAGGGCTTTTTTATTTGCGTTACCTAAAACCGAACTAACAAACATTATAAATAACTAAAAGCACATCCAAGATGATGAATTATCAGGAAAACATTACTGACTCTGTAATAATATTGTGATATAGTTCACATAAATTATGCAACATAATTTAAGTTCGCTATTTATCACTGAAATAAGCCTGAAAGATTTAATGGACATTAAAATATCCGGCTTGGTTTAAAAAACGGTTTGCTGACATCTACTGCTGTCGCCAACCCTTAAATATTACAGGACATCAAGATCATGAGAAGATCATCTTTTGCTAAGAAATTTAGCCTTGCTGCTTCGTTTGTATTATCCACTTTTAATTATTCACATTCCTTTGCGTACGAACTGCCGGAAAACACTCTGAAATGGGAAGTTATTCCAAGTGCAATCCGTGCTGATGGCAACGACTCATTTGTTATTGAAGTCTATTCTCCCCAAACAGTAAGCACCATACAGCTTAATAAAATGCCAACAGACATTAATGACGGCGATTATGTTAAGCCAAAGAGTGGCTACTTTTTCACCAGCATCGCACTAAAAGATGATGGTACAGGAGCTGACCGCATTGCCGGCGATAGTATCTATACCGCAGGCCCTTTTGTTTATGACACCAGTAAAGCATTCCCGGTAGATGGCTTTGAGGGTGTTGAAGGAATATTCAATGACGCAATAGGTGATCTTCAGGTTACCTTTACCGATAACCAATACACCTACTCTTCAAACGGAATCTTCGTTCGTGTTGGTCTGGTTAGAGATGATATTGAAAACGTTGAAACTACTGAACTAAGCGATAATATTCAAGCATCTCCATATGTTATAAATATGGTAGATGACAACTATGCATCTGAGCGTAGAATGCGCAAAATGTATGAATACTCTTCCCACCAAGCAGGCCTGGATCAAACCTCTGAACTCTATTCAGTTTTAGAAGATGACTTTGACCAAATCCTTATTTTCTCAACCACAACGCTAAATGATATTTCTCAAAGTCCAAAGACCTCAATCAAAGGTATGCACTACAATGTCAGAAATGATATCGAAGGGATAGGGTTAAATATTTATGACAGCACTGCTTCATACGGTTCTAACGGAATCCTACAGGGAATTAGTTATTTCTCACACGGGCGCCTTGACTCAGATCTAGTAATCCATGAAATTACTCATCAGTGGGAAGCCTTTCTTGATTCTCCAATTGAAGGAGTTGAAATAACAGACGGTGGAGGACACTGGAACTCATTTGTAAACTGGCATTCATACTATGATTGGGTCGAAAATGTTGATGGAACTTTTACAAAAAAATGCCGTTACTCTGAAGGTTGGCGCAACCCTTTGGACAAGAAATTCCTTAAATATGTCATGGGGTATTCATATTACACGGACATAACAGAAGATCTTCGTGTCGTTGATAGGAATGACAGTGCAGGCGACTTTATGTGTGATAAAACTATCACTAAAACCATCCATAATTTCACCATGGAAGATATTATCGCTGTAAACGGAATCAGAACTCCTGGTCCAGAAAATGCGCAGCGCGATTTCAAAGCTGCGGTTGTTTTCTCAACAGCAAACCGTAAATTTAACGCTACTGAAATGACTTTCGCATCAATCTACGCTCAAAACATTGGCACAATAGTTGGCGATGCACTATTCGGCAGCACATGGACAACTGCTCTACCGGCATTCCCAGATACAACTCCACCTGTTATCACTCTAAATGGTGCACAAGAGATCAATGTAATCCTTGATTCAGAGTTTGTAGATCCTGGCGCTGTAGCAATTGATAATGTAGATGGAAACATCTCTGGGCAAATTATTACCGTAGGTGACGTAGATACCACAACAACTGGCGAATACACAATTACCTATAATGTTAGCGATTCAAGTGGTAATGCTGCCGAAGAAGTTACAAGAACAGTAATAGTTAGCGAAGAACCTTTATGCGATGAATTTACAGCAACGAACTTAGAGCACGAAAATGCTGGCCGCGCATACAGCGAAACCAAAACCGAAGGCCAAACCTGTTGGGGTACTTTCTGTTACGGAGGTACTGAAGTAACAACATGGTACGCAAGTGGTTCAGACGAGAACCTAGGTACCAACGGCTCTGCTTCTGTAACTCTTCATGAAGAAACTCAAGGAGTTTGGAAGACTGGTGTTTGCCCTGGTCCAGACGTAACTGCCCCAGTTATTACAATAGCTGGTGACAACCCAATGACTGTTTTTCAGAGTTCAAACTTCACAGATCCTGGCGCTACTGCAGAAGACAACATTGATGGCGACGTAACTGCAGATATCGTAGTAACTGGCTATGTTGACACTAACACTATCGGTTCATATGAACTGGTTTATACAGTATCCGATGCTGCAGGTAATGAAGCTTCTGAAATTAGAACTGTAAACGTTGTTGCAATACCCGCATGTCAGGAATTCACTAGTACTTTATCCAGCCACGAATCTGCTGGACGCGCATACTCTATAACTGAAACAACAGGTCAAACTTGTTGGGGAACATTCTGCTACGGCGGTACAACTACCACAACATGGTACGCGGAAGGGTCTGATGAAAACCTTGGCACAAACGGTAGCGCTACTGTTACTCTTAGAACCAGCGCAAACGGTTACATTACCGGAAATTGCCCAACCGATCCACAACCTCCGGTAATTGAGTCTTATGAGGTTGCAGAGCACACTTATCTTAGAGTAGTTGTAACCGGTACTGCTTCAGACCCGGATGGCGATATCGACCGTGTAGTACTTGGCCTGGGAGCTGCAACTGGCATCTACTGTGAAGGCACAACAAGCTTTACCTGTACTCTTGATTGGGATGCATACGGCTTTGAAGTCGGCGCAGAAGTATCTCTGTCGGTTTCAGCTTGGGACTCTCGCGAAGCAGTATCAAATATTGAGACCTTCCTTCTTACCAGACCAGAGAAACAGGATTCTGTTCCTCCAGTAATCAGCAATATTCAGCAAACCAGAGAAGGTACAGTGGAAATTGTTACTGTTGATATCACGGATGTGGACGGCGACCTTGCCGGAGCCTTCCTTTACAGAATCGATGATATCGGGCGTGTTGATTGTTACAACACAAGCGGTTCTCAGTATAGATGTGAGATGCAGCTTCAGGGCGCAAGCTATGCCACAATGACCTGGAAAGTCAGAGCATACGATCACGCTGAAAACGTAACTGATTCTTCTGAGTTCACAGTAGTATGGGAAGAACAAGCTTCATGCTTCACTGCTGCGAACAGCGACCACATTAATGCTGGACGTGCAGAGCTGAGATATAACATTCTGGCTTATGCTATCGGTTCTGGCGACTATCTTGGAATGAGCGGGGATACTACATCACTGGAAGAAACATCTGACGATGTTTGGACCAAGGTTACAAGCTGTAACTAATAAGTATTGATTGAATAATGTTGGGTAGCTTTTGCTTCCCAACCTTCAATACCAACAAGCCCTCTCAAATCATTTGCGAGGGCTTTTGTTTATCTGGCATTTTCACCTGTATGTTCTATATTTTTTTTATAAGCATTTACTGGAGTTTTGGATGACAACTTACACTGATGACCTGGAACAATATGTTGTAAAGCTACACCACGAATTTGAAGATAGTGGAAAATGTGTAGTTGAAATCAGACCTCGTGCTGGCACATGGCCAACTTTTTTCTGTGCTATGCCAATGGATGAAAAAAAGGCAACAGAACCTCATATGACTAGAGGCCCCAAGGATATCCCTATCGATAAAGCCTATATGATTAATAACAAGAATTATGAAGAGAATGGAAAATGGGTTATGAGTGCTGAAAACAAGGCTTCACCAGCATATAGCTATTTTCTTTGGTGCAAAGAATTTCCTACCCACCTGCAATTTGGTGAAATCGGTAATCCTGAAAAAACATTCAGCTGGGTGAATGATCTGGATTAAATCTCAAACAGCATTCCCGCCTACGCGGGAATTGCATTCTTATTGCCTACAGCATTAACTCAAAGCTACATCTTCGGTGGCCTAACCTCTTTTATCAAAGCACCATTGTTATCGCTCAGAATAAGCATAGCAAACTTCTCTATCTGCTCAAGGTTATCATGATTCTGGGAAAGATAATCAAACATTCCGCGCATATCGGTATAGCCATCTTTATAGAACTTTACATCACCATTTCGCATCTGAGCATAAACCTTCACATAAACTGAGTTTATAGATTTGCCATCTTCAGATGAGATAACTCTGGTAATACCATAGTTCTCACTGATATGAGTTACCAATGTATTAGGATAATAATTGGTGCTGTCAGAAACTCCTGCGGCCGATGCTTCAATGAGAAGGCTTTTACCACTGAGGTTTTGCGGAATATTAACAATTGCTATACCAGAATCAGCACCCTTCTCAATTTCAAGGACTAGATTCGGCTGTATCATGGCGAACTGATCAGAAAGCTGCATAGCAAATGGCTTTCTGGAAAACAATACCTCAAGGTCCATTGAATAGAACTTAAGGGCACACCTGTTAATGTTTTGCATCCTTACCTGCACTTCGTTACCAACTGTTTTTATATCAATAGCTGGCTCTTGTGACGCAAAACTGAACATCAAACGGGAACGATCTTTAAGCGCATCAGTAGAATGTGCCTGGTGGGCAATTTCAACCTGGCTAATCTGATCTACCTGATTGACCTGTTTAGCCTGACTCAAGATATCAGCGAACATATCTCGCCAGCGTTCCACCGGATATTTTTTATATCTTTCAGCAATAGAGTACGCCTGTTTTATATCCTGATTATAAAACGCAATATAAGCTGACATATAGTCATACTGCATCTGCTGCGCTACTTTGCTACGCTGCACCTTACCAAACCATAATATTGCGTCATCAACCCTATCTTGCAGCAATAGATAATAACTGATTGCAAGCTTATCAGTATCCGATAACTTACCCTTATAGCTAAGAAAACTCATTAGCTTGTTGTATTGATTAAGTAGGTTTGTATTTTCAATATATCTCTTATTTCCAAACTGAAAAACACGCTTATTAATTAACGGCCAGAACTCAGTGTGCAGATATTTTCCACTTTCTTCAGCGCTTATATTAATAAGTTTTGACTTAAGATAGTCACCGCATTTGTCAGCAAAACCGTTCAGATGCAGATAATCAGCAATATCCTTCGGTATATTGTGTTTAACCGCATATGACCATGTCGTTTTATCGTAATAATGCTTGTCTTTAAGAATTTTTATCATTCTCATAAAGAACTCTTTATCTTTAAGACGGTAGGCTATCTTACTTAGGTCAATCCTATTCAGATTTTTATTCTGCAAGTAATCAAGTTGCTCCTTTTCAGTTCCATTTTGCGAAATATAGTCCCAGGAATTTTTATCCGCAATGATAGAAGATTTATGTACAGTAAATTTCCTACCTGTTGCAAATGACATTGAACCATCAAGACCGAATGCGTGTGCAGGATAAAGACTGAAATTTCCACTTACCGGGAAATAAAAATAGTTCTCGAAGGTTCTGGTGGCAAATGGTTCCAACCGAACTTTCATGGATTTATTATAAAAACCGTTAGCTACAGGAATAGCTCCTTGAGGAATCTTGATGAACAACTCCTGCATCTCCTGCAGAGATGTGGTGTTGGTAAGTACAGTTTGCATACCGTATACCTTGCCCTTCACAAATCCATCCTGAATAAAGTTTTCCTGCTTGCGATTATTTATGTACTTATATCGTTGCTCCTTAGGAAATATATTTTGTCCAAGCAAGATACTGGTACTATGCTTAACCTTGGATTCCTTATTGATAATTTTTGCAAAGACAACACCTTTTTTCCCATCACTTTTGAGTTTATCTCTGGTTGGCAGGTCAATTACTGCCAAGGCAAAAATCATCTCGGTAAGATTATTCGAAGCAAGCGCAATATGCTCTGTAAGTACAAACGCTTGCTTAGCACTGATATAATCAAGCCAGAATTGGTTGAGCTCGACCCTGTTGCTGGAATTATCCTTTGGCAGAATTCCATAATACCCATGCTCTATCCAAGACTTTGTTTTATCCGGTGCTGTATAAAACTGCTTAATCAACTGCCTTTGTTCACGCTCAAATGCCTGATCAGCAGCTTCAGCCATAAAATTCTGCTTGACCATCCTTCCCGCTGCAGCAGATACCATTGGCGCCTGTGGCTTCATTGGGCTACGTTTTCTCCTTGGCATTAACTTAGATTTTTTGGCCTCCATACCGAAGCTATCGCCTTTTGAAATTGGAGTATCAACCCTTGTATCAACACCTCCCGTGAGTGCGATTGAAAAAAGCCTGTCGAGTTTATACAGGTCCGGTTCCTTGCTACTAAACCTGTCTGTAAGTTCAGTTAAAATCGGTTGTTTTTGGCGCTTAACCCTTTTCGCAAGCAAAGCCTTTTCAACAACATTAAGTTCAGCATATCTATGCTCTTCAGTATATTTTGTTAGATCATTATTGAGCAGCCAGTCATCAATAAAATCTTTTTTTATCTTGCTAGATATAGCTGGCTTTACGAACGATTTGAAGAACTGTTTATCACGATGGTATAAATAAAAATTGACTTCATGCGAACCGTATTTCGAATAATTATGCAGCTTCTGGCTTTGATCAAGCTTATTCCAGCTCAGTAGAAACTTAAATTCATTTAGGCGATGATCAGTACTTATTGCCTTATACAGTGCATATACCTCATCTATTGATCTATAAATTTCGTAATCAGAAACTCCCTGCTTTTTCGGATTAAACTTTTGCAGGTTGTTAAATACCTTTATCTGATTTTCCTGGCGATAATGATCACTATTGGCATATTTCTGCGTCTGCCTAATATCTCTGAACTTTGGTTTTGAATCCCCAAGTATATGGTAAGCATAGGTAGTATCCTGACCGTTAGTAACCACAATTGAAAGCTGTTCAACCCCTTGAAGAAGTGATTCATCTACACGCACAACCCCTTCTTTATCAGGTGTTTGGTTGAGCAGGCTAAAAGAGCTACCATCCATAAAATTATAGCTTGGGGAATAGAGCAAAAGCTGCCCGCCAACTGTCCGCCCAGCAATACTCATTGGAGACGCCATAGCTTCCTCCATAACCTCCTTATCCCATCTGCCGCCATCCTTAAAGCTTTGTGTTTTAGTAGTAGTTTTACCCAACTCAAGAGGATTAATAATCAGACTTGGACGCTTGAGCATATTCCCAGGATAGTTATTAGATTGCTTGCGCTCCATAATATAACGCAATTCATCACTCAGGCGTCTTCCAGAACTGTATTTAGACCACCCTCCATGTAGAGGTATACTCTTCAGATCTTGATTAGGTATCGGATTGTAAATTGAGGACAAATCTTCACTAAAGAAACGAGTTCCAAATATATGCACCCTGGTTTTGGCATCATGGTTAATCGTTTTAATCTTAAGCTTATTTGAAAATACTCCGTTTTCGCTAATATCTGTCACCAGCAGCGGTTTATGAGTTGAGCTTTGAACATAGCGATCACTAGAAAGTATAAACCCACTCTCTTCTACGCCGGATTCAACGGTTATTGTGAACTTTTTATTGGCTGCAATAAACTGGTAGTCACCTTCCTTAATCTTTTCCAAGGTAGCTGCACGCTCGTCTAAATCAATTGTATTACTCTTATCGTATAAGTAATGTCCGTCTGCCAATTCAAATAGGCTAATCCTTTGCTGGCTATTAATCGGAATCACAAGATTTTGACCCTGTTTAACAGTTAGATGCTGCGGTGTATTAGCAACCTCTTTGATTAAATCCCAGGTCCGTTCAATTCCATCGCCATCATACACCTTAATCTGCTCAATCCCCTTTAATTCACCCAGCTCAATCTTTCCTGAAGAATCACTTTGTAGATTGACCATAAGTTTGCGAGTAAAATTGCGATGTTTAAAATCAAAGCGCAACGAATGATCTGGAATTAGCTCACCGTTACGGCCAATTATTTCAACTAAATAACTCCCGCCATATTTGCGTAAATATGCATCAGCAATAACGTCTTTATAAAGTTCAAAATTTAATGGGCTGGAAAATGAATACTCGAGCTTATCTGTTTTATTCTTACTGGTGTTTTCAATATCAGCTAAAAGTTTCACCCCAAGCTTTAGAGCGCCGGAATCAGCGTTAATTACAAACGGGATCTTAATATCCTCGCCGTCAGTAATTTGCAAATCGGAAAATAACTTCTTTTCAATTATCTCCGTACCGTTATCGGTAATTTTGGAAAGGTTAATTTCGACCGTAATATCTTTAAGAATTTTATTATCTACCGGATTCGAATTCAGTAATAGCTGAGGACTAATAACTATGTCAGTCTGATTTCCTGATATCATTGCTTCTCTATTAAAGAGTACACCAGCATGCAGACTATACTCTTCACTGTTATGATAAAAATTGTGCAATGATGCGATACCATTTCCACTTACGATTATGTCTTGGGAAGTAGACTTTTTGGTATAAGGAACGATAATTCTGCCATATTTATCACTGGTATAGGTATGGCCTTTAAGCCAAACAGAAGAATCTATAATTAGTTTATTATCTGAGTCATACACCCGAAAAAGATGTCCTGAAACACCTGCCCGCTGGGTATAATTGAGACCGCCCTTCTCAATAACTGCACGGCTATTAATACCGTTTCCTACAAGATCTACCACATACACACCGGCCTTACTTACATCAGGCAGTTTCAACTTATAGCCATGCCTGATATGCGAAGGCTTATCAAATTCTATAACCTGCTGATAATTTGGCTCTAATCCTTCAAGGTTTATCGCTACAGATACTTTTTCAGACAGCTTTTTGTAATAATTCATGGTATTAATCTCATAGATATTCACCACTAGGCTGTCGATATTTTTCAGGTTCAAGGCAAGTTCAACGGTGTCATCTGAACCATATTTAACCTTGTTTTCAGGAATTATTGTCAGTTCGACTCTCTCTGTAATCTGCTCATATTTGCTTGCTGGTAGCTGGGCAAACCACTTCTTCTTATCACCAATCCCATTGAGAATCTTCACCTCAGCAAATGTGTACCGAAGAAATTTTTCCTCAAGGTACGGTAAAAACACATCATAGTTTTTGTCTTTTGCAAAAAAATGATGTAGGTAAGTGTTCACCAGCTTTTGATCGTTATCAATACGCTGGAAACCTGACTGCATGGCTACTGTTGAGTTAAATCTGGCAACCTTAATTTTTGATCTTTTTTGGCGAGAATATTTTGCATAAGCTGTATGTTTAGGGATTTTTAAATACTCAATAAAAAGCTGCTTGTCATAGTTTCCAACTTTACGCCCGGTTTTTAACAGGTCATATAATAGATGAATTTTGATAGAATTTTGGGATTCGGGAAGTGTGGAAACAAATTCCCAAACATTTTTTAGGCCTGAATATTTTTTGTGCGGATCTTTTTGCAGTCTAATCTTTTCAGTAAAGACCCGCTTCATGTAAGCTGCTACAAACTGATCATTGCTGGTTAGTCTCTTAATACTTTTTTTAAGTTTATCAAGTTGGGTAAGAGTTAAATTGTGATGAATAGTAAACGAACCAAATCCGGAGCTGTGTTTATCCTTTAGTTCACGTTTTATCAGATCCGTCAATCCTGGGTAATCTGGTGTATCTATCCTCCGCAATAGCTCACGCAGCTGAGATATATTCAGGTCATTCGCATCCAGTTCATAAAGACCATCAGTAGTAAAACCAGAAAGGGTCGCGTTCCTTCTATTCAGCAATTCTCTGGAAATTGTTTTTGTTGATATGCGTCCCTGATCCAGGCTTGACGGATAACTTCTTTGCTTCGCCCCACTCTTTTTAAAGTGGCTAAAACCTAGCCCTAGCTCTTCTTTCAAATATTTAAGCGTCTTACCAGGGTCTTTATCATACTCCAGCATAGCCTGTCGATTTTTCAAATGGTTAAAACGTACTGACCTTATTCCGGGATTATCTTTGTTGTTTTCCCATTCAAACAACATACGCGCAGAATTCTTTAGTTGTTCCTTGTTTTGCAAGGAAAGGTTTTGAAAATAAAGGGTATGGAAAAAATAGTATTCTTCACTTCCAGGTACCAAATCCGCAAGCGCATCCTCTTTATTTTCTGAAAACACATAATCCTCAAGCACACCAATTTCACCACTATTGGTAGCAATATGTGCAGGATTTCTGGCATATATTGCCGAGATATTAAAAGAAGATGTCAAAGCGATGAAAACTACTATATATCCATATATACGAACCATTTTATGAGCTCCTAAAAATATTGCCCGAACAATACAGCTAAAACAAACAACAATTTAGATATTTTTTACTGCAAATTCAGATCGTTAACAGGCAAATTTAATTATAGATTAATTCTGGAACTTTTCTGGAAGGCAAAAAACTATCAAACACATTAACTTCCCTTTAGCAACAAGTATCCATAGCTCATGTGACAGGCATACACTTGATAAGTTTCAAACTTATGAATTGATTGAATTGCCCTTTAAATATGTCGTATCATATTCAACCGCAATAATTGAACAAATCAATAATCACAGCAATAAGGCTTTATAACAGGGATATTAATAAAAGGAATTGGGCCAATTAATCACAGGTTCTAACAACTTAAAAATCCAAACAATCTGCCATTGCTAATTAATATAGAGCTAAAAGCTTAGTACCAGGAGAGGAATTAATGAATTCTGATAATTTATTGAAGAAAAGGCTAATTACCGTTGATGATGCTCTAAGCATGATTCAATCAAACTTCAGCATCGTTTCAGCTATGGCTGCTTCTGAGCCGACAGGGATCTGCACAAGACTGCATGAAGCCGCCGATAGGGTAGAAAATGTTTCTGTATGTACCTGTCTGCCAATGCAACCATATAAATGGTACATGGACCCTGCCATGAAAGGTAAGTTCTTCAACGAAGGCTGGTTCTACGGTCCAGCTATCAGAAAGGCTCACAAAGAAGCCGGCACCTGTTCATTTATTCCAAATCATCTGCATCAAGCCGGCACAGACCGCCTTTACAACCACAAACCAAACATCTTCATTGGTACATGTACAAAACCAGATCGTTTTGGCTATGTGTCTCTTTCACTAGGTGTAACTTATGAAAGGCTCATGATCGAAGCAGCTGACACCGTTATTCTTGAAGTTAATGAGAATATGCCAAGAACATATGGTGATACCATCGTTCACATGGATGAAATAGATTACCTAATTGATAACACTGCCCCAATCCCTGAACTTGGTGAAGTTCCAATCTCAGACAAAGACCGTATGATTGGCCGTTATATCGCAGACTTAATTGAAGACGGTTCAACTATCCAGCTTGGTATCGGTGGTATTCCAAATGCGGTAGCTGCTGAGCTTATGCATAAAAAAGACCTATCGATCCACACTGAGATGTTTACCGATGGCATGGTAGACCTATACGAAGCCGGCGTTATAGGCACTGTTCCACGAAGTGTTCGTGAAAAGATCCTTACCGGTAAAATGGTTGCCACATTTGCTCTTGGTACTAAGAAGCTTTATGACTTCCTACATGAAAATCCTGCTGTTGCGATTATGCGTGGTGACTGGGTAAACGACCCATATGTAATTGCACAAAACCATAAACAGGTTTCAATTAATACTTGCCTTGAAATTGATCTTACCGGACAGGTTAGCTCTGAAAGTATTGGTCCAACTCAATTTAGTGGAACTGGTGGACAAGCCGATACAGCAATCGGTGCACAAAAATCAGATGGTGGTAAATCATTCATTGCCCTTTACTCAACTGCAAGTATCAAACAACCAGACGGAACCAGAAAAACTGTTTCTAAAATTGCTCCACACCTTGCACTTGGTGCAGCAGTAACACTACATAGATCCAATATCGATCATGTAGTAACTGAATATGGTGTTGCAAAGATGAAAGGTGTTTCCATCCACGAAAGAGCAAAACGCCTTATCTCAATTGCCCACCCAGACTTTAGAGACTGGCTGGAAGAGGAAGCGAAAAAAGTTGGATTTATTGTTTAATAAATCCTCTAGCGTTTCGGACGGCTCTTCGGAGCCGTTTTTTTATAGGTTTTGGACAAATAGACATGAATAAAATTGCTGTATTCGGCTCAGCCTTCAACCCCCCCCACCGCGGCCACATGGATGTTATCGACCAATTAAAACCTAAGTTCGACAAGATCCTTTTGGTACCAAGCGCAGCCCATGCGTTTGGCAAAACTCACCTACCGATTGAAACCAGGTCTGAAATGCTGGATCTTATTCTGGCTGACTATTTTGCAAATGATCCTAAAATTGAAGTATCAGTCATAGAGTTTGAAATGGTAAAAGAGTGCACTGACGATAAGCCCGTTTACAGTTATGACCTGCTTAAAAAACTAAATGAGAATGATCCGGCTGAATACCACCTAATAATCGGCCCTGATAACGCCGCTCCGGATACATGGTCAAAATTCTACAAACATAGCGAGATTGAACAGGAGTTTACAATTACAACGGTTGTTGAGCGCCGCAAAGTACGCAGCACAGAGATCAGAGAACTTCTTGCACTTATTGCAAAAGAGCCAGCAAAGCGCAGTTTGTGTAATAAGCTGGAAAATTATGTAGGGAAAAGCCAATGCAAATACATAATTAAAAATATTGAATCTATAATTAATGCAATCTAATTAAAATTGAGTCTGGTAATGGAACAACTAGTTATTCTTGATGAAATAATAACCGCACATGGGAAAAAAATTGCGCACCTAACTATTAACCGCCCTGGTCGTTTAAATGTGTTATCACTAGCTGCTATTAAAGATCTGCGCAGCAATCTAGCGGCCATTGCAAAAAACGATAATTTTGCTGCAGTTATTTTAGATGGCGCTGGAGAAAAAGCCTTTTGCGCCGGCGGCGATGTAACAGAGATCGTCTCCTTCGTTCAATCAGCCCAAGGTGGCGAACTTAATCCGGCCAGTGAATATTTTATTAATGAATACACTGTTGATTACACAATTCACACCTACCCTAAACCAATCATAATATGGGGCGATGGCATTGTAATGGGGGGTGGCATGGGATTGATGCAGGGTGGTAGCCACCGCATCGTTACCGAAAAAACAATGTTGGCAATGCCGGAAATCACTATTGGATTGTTTCCAGACGTCGGTGGCACCTGGTTTTTAAACAAGATGCCGGATAAATCCGGTATGTTCGCAGGCCTAACAGGTTTACGCATGAATGCAGCAGATGCAATTTTATGTAACCTTGCTGACCATGCCCTCCTCTCTTCTGCAAAAGCCGATCTGCTAAAAAGTTTGGAAAGCCTGGAGCTAAGTGATAACGCCAAAGAAAATAACGATATCATTACTGACCTGCTTGAAAACATGTCCGGACAGCACCCAAAACTTCAGGTATCTGAAATTGAAGCTCACTTTGAGCTGATTGAACAAATTATCGACATGGAAAACCATGTAGACTCTTATCACAAAATAATTGAACAGCAGGCGCACAGTGAATGGATGCAAAATGCAGTTACCCCAATGGTAAAAGGTTCACCTACCTCTTTTGCCGTTATCTTTGAGCAGTTAGACCCAAAGCACAACCTTTCGCTAAAAGAAGTATTTATGAAAGAGCTAGACATGGCTATCAATATGACTGCGCACAGTGATTTTGCTGAAGGCGTTCGTGCACTGCTGGTTGATAAAGATAACAACCCTAAATGGTCACCGAGTGACCTGAGTGAAGTTGAACAAGCAGTTGTGAATGGAATTTTTGCTTCACCATGGAGTGATGATAAGCACCCTTTGATGGATTTGTAATCCATTTTAATTAAACTTAAAATCAACATGTTAATTTTATTAGCACATACTCTGCAAAACCACTATATGTCTGCAATTAAAAAATGTTTGCGGTAACTAGTTGGGCTGTAATATTTTTTTACGTAGATATGATGCAAAAAGCAACATCATAAATTTATGATATAAGCGTCAATTTGAGTTCTAATAATTGTTAGAACAAGGAGTTAATAATGAAATTATTTATTCCACTAATAGGTATATTGCTTGTTGGATGTGGGAGTGAAACATCGCATACCACTACATTTACGATATCTGAAGGCGGTATTTATTATGGAGAAGCAGTTGATTCAGTTGAAGCTAATGGTAAATATTATCTTGAAATTTGCTGTAATCATGATTCAGATGAAGGCTGGACAGTAGAAATTGATAACTTGGTTTTAGAGCAAGCAGGTATGGAACCTAATTCATTGAGTCCTATTGGAATAGAGGCTAACTACCATTTAATTCCAAAGCATTTTCAAAGTAGTCCTCATGAACAAGTTGAATTGTTAAGTTTAAAATTTGTAGTTACTAAGATTGAACCAATGTAATCTAATATTTCAATCAACGGAAAACAAAACCGCTGGCGGCAGTTATTGATAAACTTAAAGAACAGTTATCTGAATGAGTTTAACAACTAGCATCACCATCAACCATCGTGCCTTCGACAGTGGAATCAAATACACTGCGCGCTTTCTCGCCGGTTATGGCGGGCGTTATGCGCTTATAAGCAGAAATCGTAATTTAAAAGTAGTATAATAAACCATCTTTGAACACTGCGGTGCTTTAATCATGAAAAGTCAAGAGCTTACAGTTTCAGAAAAAATTATATTAGCTGAAAAACTATGGGATAGCGTGGCAAATAACGACTCTACAATTGAGCTATCTGAAGCCCAAGAAAGAGAGCTAGATAAACGTATTGAAAGTTATTCAGTTAACAAAGATAAGGGCAGTTCATGGTCTGAAGTTAAAAACAGAATAATTGGCAATCAATGAAATATACCCTTACAGTTCGCCGTGTTGCCGAACTTGATATTACTGAAGCATTTAATCACTATGAATCTGTGCGTTTAGGACTAGGGCATGACTTTTTATTATGCCTTGAAGAAGCGCTTTCAAAAATAGAGCGAACTCCAAAGCAATATCAATTCATGCATAAAGAATTGCGCAGGTGTTTAGTTCATAGGTTTCCATATGTGGTTTTGTATTTCATTGAAGATAGCTGCATTATTGTTACAGCAGTGCTTCATGCACGAAAAAATCCATCTTCTTGGGATGAGCGCACATAACATCGCCATCAACCATCGTGCGTACGAAACTGGACTCAAAACCGCAACGTGCTTTTTCGCTGGTTATGGCGGGCGTTATATAACAAATAAGTTTATTCATATGATCCCTGAGAATAACTGATATAAGTACAAACATTTAATGATTAATGAATTGGAGTTTTGTTTGGCATTTAATAGAGATGAAAACCTAAAAAGCAGATTATTAATCCTTGGTGGATTTATCATCTTTGCTAGTATCATGATTTTGAAATCCCAAATTGAGTCCCAGGGTCTTCAATATTTTATTGGTGGTGGTGCAATAGTGTTTCTACTATTTATTATAATCTATGCATTAAACCTCAGGCCAAGGAAATGAACTGTACAGGCAAAATTATTCTCTGTATTTTGTCACACGATCAAAAATGAATAATCTACATAAAAACATCTATTACACTTTTACATCGTTTATTGTGCATTCAACACCTGTCTGATTCGGTTGTAGCTAGACTGAAACCAGTCAAAGCAGGGTAATGTCATAGTTATTTACATTATTAAATTTTCATGAAGATATCACCAAGTATGTTGCTAGTCACAAACCTTGATGCTAGATTTGTCGTGCTGCAGCAATTTGTTTAATCCCCATTTATCAAAATGGACTTCTTATTACTTTTCGGAGATAATCATGAAAAAAGCAATCATTTCTGCCATTTTTGCAATTAGTGCAGCGACCTCTGCTCATGCTGGCGAAGCACCAACAATCCAAAGCGCACTAGCAGTTCCAAATACTCTTACTGGTGAAGTAACAATTAGTGGTATGGTTTCAGACCCAAACTTCGACGTAACCAGAGTTGCACCTATACCTGTTGGTATTTGCCTTCCTTCTCTATTGCCTAATGTTGTAGGCAACTTTTTTACATGCGTAGTACCTCTACAAGGAAATTCTGGAGATACCATTAGCTTAACTTTGGTAGCAGGAGATTCTGAAGATAACTATAGCGAACCATACTACGTAACTTATACAACTCCTTAATATATGCACTGCATATAATGCAAAGCCTCCGGCAAATATTGCTGGAGGTTTTCAATATAACAAGATCACCATAAGTGAAAATAGCAACTTCTTATTAAGTAGGATATAAGACATATGTGACTGCACATGGAAAATAAGCATTTTTAGCGTCACTAGCGCAGTAGCTAAAAACCGAGAGTTGGTTTAGGTTTGGATACGAAGTACCCTTGCGCATAATCAATACCAATAGCTTCCAGCACCTCAACAATTTCGCTGTTATCAACATACTCTGCAACAGTCTTTTTATTAAATGAATGAGCAATCTGATTAATTGACTGCACAACTGCTTTGTCCATGGAGTCCGATATTATTCCCTGAATAAACATGCCATCGATCTTTACATAATCAATATCAAGATGCTTTAAGTGCCCAAAAGATGAGAAACCACTACCAAAGTCATCCAGCGCAAACTGACAGCCAACTTCTTTCAGCTCTGAGATTAATTTATTGGCCGCATCGATATTAGTTATTGCACAAGTCTCTGTAATCTCAAAGGTTATCAGGTCTCCTGCTATTTCATATTCCTGCAGCATCTCTTTGATATCACGGCCGATAGTTTTATCAACCATAGTGCTACCGGAAAGGTTAATAGTAAACCTTATATCGCGACCAGTAGTTCGCTCTAAAGAAAGTCTTTTCAGAGAATTGCGAACAACCCATCTGTCGATTTCAGGCATCATATTAAAACGCTCTGCCGTTGGTAAAAACATATCTGGGGCTACAATTTTGCCACCCTCGTCGGTTAACCTTAGCAGCACCTCAAAAACAACCTGGTTCTTCTTGCCATCCTGATTCAGCACTGGCCACGGAGTAGCCTCATCAACAAGCCCTTCTCGCTTTAGGCTTAAACCTTCCAGCATAGTCAGTGGAACAATAGGTTGAAAGACCAGTTCAAATTTATCATTTCCAAGTGCATCCCTCAGCCTTGTTGACCAGCCAAGTTCTTTGTCCATTGCCAATCTGGCATCTGATGCGGGGTCGTATATATGACTTTGATTCCTACCTTTATTTTTTGCGATATGACAAGATACGTCTGCATTAGCTAACACTTCACCTGCACCGAGCGATGAACCTGAAATAATTGCGCCACCAATTGAAACGCTGACACTGTATGCCTTGCCTTCAAACTGAAAACAGTGTTTTTCAAGGATCTCTCTAAACCTATCCGCTGCAGTGGCGACCTCATCTAGTTTTATATCACGCAGAATAATTGCAAACTCATCGCCGCCAAGCCTGGCCAAGGTATCTGCGGAACGCAAATTGGTCTGCAGTTGATGGCCAACTTCTACTAGCAGCTGATCGCCAGCTACGTGACCAGCTGTATCATTAAGATATTTAAACTGATCCAGGTCAAAATATAATAGCGCACTAATTTCATCAGAGTCTGGATGCCTTAATTTCCTGCTCACCTCTTGCTCTAATTGCTGCTCAAAATAATGTCTATTTAGTAGCTTAGTTAGCGAGTCGTGGTTTGCTTGCCAGCGTAATTCATCCTGGAATAGTTTTTTCTCACTTACATCCCGAAAAGCAATCACTGAACCCTCAATATTTCCATCTATCTCCAATGGATAAAGATCACACTCAACTGTAATTTTTTTACCATTTGACTTAACAAACATCAGCTCAGATTTATTGATAAAATGGCCTTTCTTATGCGCCTGGAATAAAGGTATTCCATACTCAAGGTCCAACTCTTTTTCCTGGCCAACTAGATGCAACTTTGAAACTATAGAACTGCCAAGCAAATCTACATCATCCTCAAGCCCGAGTATTTCTTTGGCAGAAGAGTTCATAAAGGTTATGTGCATATCGTGATCTATACCAAACACCCCATCAGATACCGATTCAAGAATACCTAGCAGCCTTTTGCTTTCTGAACGAGTCTGTTTTGATGCACTAATAACCTTCGATATTGAAGAAAGTCTGGCCAAAAATAAGTTTTCTGACTCATTCTTAAACATAAAATCTATAGCGCCGGACTCTAAACCATCTAATACAACCTCTTCCTGGTAACTGGTGGTAAGTATTGTTCGAACAATATCTTTGGTATCCTTGTCATCCCTAAGCTTACGGCAAAGCTTGCTACCAACTTCTTTTTCCAAGTAGTAATCGATAATTGCAATATCAAAAAAAGAAGATTTAGCAATATCAAATGCTTGATCAATGTCATCTGCAAACACGGCTTCATAGCCGTTTCTTGCTAGCAATGTCGAAAACTGTTTTCTAACAGTTGCGGAGTCATCAACAAATAGAATTCTAATAGGAGCAGCCTGGTGCACAGAAGTCAGCGTAGCTAATGATCTACCGCTAGCTCGATCAATTAGATTTTGCAAATGTCCTTTAATAAAGGTTTTATAACTATCCCATAGCAATAGCCCATTGTTTTTACGAGAATTTGAAAATGTAAGAACATCTTCACATGCGGTGTCAGAGATAATCTGAATTGGGATATTTATAAGATTATCGTTGCAAAGAAATTTTTTTAAGGCCGGAAAAGCATCATTACTATCACGGCACCACCCAAGAACAACAGCATCAAAATCTAGCTGCTCATACGAAGCAGACATAAGCTTAACTGCATCAGCATATGAGCCAATACATTCTAGCTCATAAAAATCATCCTCAATTTCAATTGCCAATGAATTTAAAAGCTTTTCATCTTCTTCTATGAGTAATATTCTTTTCAAAAAAAATTCCTAAATATATTTATGCTTAGATTAAATATGGTGTACCAAACTGCATAATGCAATTTTAAACTAACCAATATTTGAACAGCTTCACCTTTTATAACAATGTTATATAATCATTTTGTTGATACGAAACTTAGTCTACCACTAACATACAAGTTAACTTCTGCAATACCATCAATAACACCTTGTATTTATTACAAAAAGCACTAATTCATTCTCTAATATTAAGGATCAAAAATGAATAACTCAAAATGCTTTACTAACACTGAATGTGAATACTATCCATGTCATAGTGTCAAAGGTGATCTGAACTGCCTATTCTGCTACTGCCCGCTGTATTTTCTAGATTGTCCAGGCAACTTCATAATGATTGATGGAAAAATTAAGGACTGTTCCAGCTGTGTTTTTCCTCACCAGGGTGAAAAGTCGTGGGATTTGGTTCAGGCTGAGTTACAGAAGGCTATTTCAAAATAATTACCTTATTTTTTAATAAAAATCAGGTATAATCGCCCAACTTTTCCTTTCCCCTAACC
>QZLE01000044.1 GCA_004796365.1 Gammaproteobacteria bacterium
TGGTAGACACGCTATCTTGAGGGGGTAGTGGCGCAAGCCGTGCCGGTTCGAGTCCAGCCTTCGGCACCATAAAAATATGAAAAGCCTGCTTTTGCGGGCTTTTTTTTCGGATTATTTTTCTCTTACATCTAACCTCCTTCCTCCAACAAGTTACAAAAATATTGCATCCATTTTAATATCTGACTAAAATAGTCAAGTATATAGTTTGTGTAGAGCAGCCAATATGAAGTTAACAACCAAAGGTAGATATGCAGTTTCAGCGATGCTTGATCTGGCAAAGCATGACCAGGGTGGGCCGGTGAGCCTTAATGATATCTCCCAGCGGGAAGATATTTCCCTATCTTACCTTGAGCAGATCTTTACTAAGTTACGTAAGGCGGATTTAGTAAAGAGTGTTCGTGGTCCAGGTGGTGGCTATACTCTTGGGCGTAATGCAGAAAAAATATCAGTGGCCAATGTTATTGATTCGGTTGGTGAAGAGGTTGATCTTTGTTGTTGTGGAGACAGCCATGATGAAGAACATAAAGGCGAAACCTGCTTTACTCACAAGCTATGGAGCGGATTGACCCTGCTGATGCGTGAATATTTACAGAGTGTGTCTTTGCAGGAACTATTAGACCCGGAAGTTGAATTAAGCGGCAGAATAAGGATAGAAACCGGTAAAAAAGTATCTGGAGAAAATTAATGAGCGATATTAAATTCCCAATCTATCTGGACTATGCGGCAACAACCCCGGTTGACCCGCGTGTTGCAGAAAAAATGATGAACTACCTGACGATTGATGGTTGTTTTGGTAATCCAGCTTCAAGGTCGCATGAATTTGGCTGGAAGGCTGAAGAGGCGGTTGAGAATGCGCGCAAAGAGGTTGCAGCGTTGGTAAATGCCGACCCAAAAGAGATTGTCTGGACTTCCGGTGCAACCGAATCTGATAATTTGGCTATCAAAGGCGCGGCAAAATTCTACCGCAAAAAAGGTAATCATATTATTACTTGTAAAACCGAGCACAAGGCGGTTTTGGATGCCTGTAGGCAGCTGGAGCGTGAAGGGTTTGAAATTACCTATTTGGAACCGGAGGCAAATGGTCTGATTGATCTGGAAAAACTAAAGGCAGCTATAACTGACCAAACAACTCTTATATCCATAATGCATGTAAACAATGAAATTGGTGTCATCCAGGACATCAAAGCAATTGGTGATATTGCCAAAGAGAAGGGCGCTCTTTTTCATATTGACGCCGCACAAAGTGCCGGTAAGATTCCTCTTGATGTGCAGGAAATCTATGTTGATATGATATCCTTCAGTGCTCACAAGATTTATGGACCAAAGGGGATGGGGGCGCTTTATGTGAAAAGAAAGCCGCGTGTAAGGCTGGAAGCGATTATTCATGGTGGCGGGCATGAGCGTGGAATGCGCTCCGGCACCCTGCCAACCCACCAGATCGTCGGGATGGGTGAGGCATTTCGCCTGGCACGCCTGGAGATGGAGCAGGAATATCAAAAGCTAAAGGAGTTAAAACATATCCTTTGGAGTCAAATAAATGATATGGAAGAGATTTATCTGAATGGAGATTTAGATAACGGATCGCCAAATATACTCAATGTCAGTTTCAACTTTATTGAGGGAGAGTCTTTGGTGATGGCACTGAAGGAACTGGCTGTATCAACAGGCTCAGCATGCACTTCGGCAAGTTTGGAGCCAAGCTATGTTCTCAGGGCATTAGGCAGAAGTGATGAGCTTGCGCACAGCTCAATCCGTTTTAGCTTTGGAAGGTTTACTACCAAAGAAGAAGTGGAATATACCGCAAGCATCATCAAAGGTCAGGTAGCGAAACTAAGGGAACTGTCGCCGCTTTGGGAAATGTATAAAGACGGAGTAGATCTGTCGCAAGTACAGTGGAAAGAACACTAGCTAATTATTCTGATTAAATCAGAAAGAGGTTGTAGAAATGTATAGCGAAAAAGTAATTGAACACTACGAACACCCGCGCAATGTAGGTTCCTTTGATAAAGACGACGTTCATGTAGGAACCGGCATGATTGGTTCACCAAGCTGTGGAGATGTAATGAAGCTGCAAATCAAGGTTAATGATACAGGTATCATAGAAGATGCTTGTTTTAAGACCTACGGTTGTGGCTCAGCGATCGCATCCAGCTCACTGTTAACCGAATGGCTAAAGGGTAAAACCTTGGAAGAAGCCAAAGGTATCAAAAACGTAGAGATTGCAAAAGAACTAGAGCTTCCGCCGGTTAAGATTCACTGCTCAGTATTGGCGGAAGACTCGGTAAAGGCTGCAATTGAAGACTACGAAAGAAAACAGGGTGAAGCGAAGTAGAGTAGCAGGTTATCAAGAAAAGGATAAAACATGCCTAAAGTGAAGGTATTGCCTCATCCCAAGTATTGTCTGGATGGAACAGCGTTTGATGTGCAAGCTGGTACAACGGTATTGGATGCTCTTCTTGAACACGGGATCGAACTTGAGCATGCCTGTGAAAAATCATGTGCCTGCTCTACATGCCATCTTTATATACGCGAAGGGTTTGATTCGCTGAGTGAGATCTCCGACCAAGAAGATGATTTTCTGGAAAAGGCTTGGGGGTTGGAACCGGATTCAAGGCTGTCATGTCAGTCGGTGATTGGAGATGAGGATCTGGTAATTGAAATTCCAAAATATACATTGAATCAGGTAGGTGAGAAGGAGTAAAAGCATGGTGCTAAAATGGTTGGACGTTCTCGATATCGCAATTGAACTAGATGAAAAGTACCCAGATACAGATCCGCTTACCCTAAATTTTCTCGAGCTTAAAAATATGATTTTAGCCTTGGATGAATTTGATGATGATCCTGAGCATAGTGGCGAGAAGGTGTTAGAGGCAATCCAGCAATCATGGATTGATGAGAAAGAATAATGGCCAAATATTCAAAAAACAAAACCAACGTATCTGAAGAGACTAAAGAAGAAGCGATGAAGGTAGCCAAGGCTACACAGCGTCCAGGTCAAACTAAAGAGCAAACCAAGCTTATTGCGCAAGGTATTCAAAAGGGGATTGAGCAATACAAGAAGCAGCAAAAATCCAAAGTGCGAGACCTGAATAAAAAGATAAAAAAGGTTAATGCTCAACAAGCACAGAGCGAAGAAGAGCAAGAGATAGAAGTACTCGCAGAGACCAAAAACAGCATCTTGCCATGGGTGCTATTGGCGTTATCTTGGGCAGGATTTGCAGGTTATATTTACATATCAGGTTGAGAAAAAGTAATGTATCAGCCCGGAATAACCGGGCCAATACATAAAGCTAGTTATGTTATCTGCGATTAATTGGATTTCGCGGATCGTAATTTGATTCAAATGAAA
>QZLE01000134.1 GCA_004796365.1 Gammaproteobacteria bacterium
CATGCCGGAATATATATTGGGGATAATAAATTCCTGCACGCTTCAAAAAGCAAAGGTGTAATGATATCTGATATGGATCTTGATTATTGGAAAGATAGATATTGGCAAGCAAGAAGGGTTTTGTGATTTAGCTTTCCGTTTATACGCTAAGTTTCTCTTGAAGGTCATTTTATACTTCATCAACCAACTTATTCATTATCCACTTGTAATCCAACCAATTGATTTGTAATCTTTACACCCTGGAAACAACAACTATAAAAAAAATGGATAGACTCTTACTTATTGATGATGATATCGAGCTTTGTGACCTTATTGCTGAATATTTATGCAACGAGGGTTTTTCAATTGATATTGCAAACAACGCAAACACTGGAATTTCCAAGGCATTAAGTGAAGATTTTGATTTAATTATCCTTGATGTGATGCTGCCAGATCTTAACGGCTACGATGTTCTTAAACAAATACAAAAAGAAAAAAACACCCCCGTGATAATGCTAACCGCTAAAGGAGATGAAGTTGACCTTGTGGTTGGACTAGAAATGGGAGCCGATGATTATGTTCCCAAACCATGCCGACCGCGAGAGCTTGTCGCCAGAATTAAAGCGAATATCCGCCGCAGTAAAAATAAAACTCCCCCCGAAAAAAATAATCACAGCACAGATATAACGCTTGGAGAGATAACTCTGGACCAAGACAACAGAATATTCTATTTCAATGGTGATGAAATAAGTCTAACCTCGGCCGAATACAGTATTCTTTCAACTTTGTTTAGCAATCATGGGGAAACTGTTTCCAAAGAAAATCTCTCTGAACTTGCCATGGGTAGAAAACTAACGCCTTACGACAGAAGTATTGATGTGCATATTAGTAGTATTCGCAAAAAACTTGATTCAATAAACGCAAGAAAGCTTAGTGTTAAAAGCATTCGCGGCGTTGGATATATCGTAATAGCGAAACAATAATATGCTTAACAAGATTTACTTCAGATTTTTCTTAGGTTTTCTCGGAACTGTTTTTTTGGTACTGGGAATTTTCTCCGGTTTTATCTATTTTCAATTTGCCCCAAACTTAAATTCCCAAACAAGTCCTATAGTAAATGCTATGGATTCATGGGAAAAAATTATAAAAAATGGCGGGGCTGATTCGTTTAAGGATCATATTCGTAATAATCCACTTGGGAATATATCCTCAGTATATCTGCTGGACGCAAATGGGCGTGAAATTTCACAGCGCTCTCTTCCACCACCAGCTCAGTTTGATATTAATAACTTTATTCAGGATAAAGAAACTACTGAATTCAAATCCAATTTTATGCGGATAAAAAAAATCAAAGATATCAATATAAATACCTGGTATCTAGTAGGAATGCCAACTAAAAAGCATTTTGAAAATTATACCAATAACCCTCCACACAAGATACTGATGCTATTGATAGCAATGGTTATATTGTGCGGGATTATTTGCCTTTTATTAGCCATATATTTAACCAAACCTATTTCTGTATTACATAACGCTACAAACGAGATTGTTCAAGGGGTGCTGAATACAAAAATTGACCCTAACATATGCAACCGCAATGACGAACTTGGCTCTCTAGCAACAGCATTTAATAAGATGACAGAGAGACTACATGCCACACAATCCGAACAAAAAAAACTACTACGCAATATATCCCATGAGCTTCGCTCTCCACTGGCAAGGGCAGGAATAGCTATTGATTTAGCCATACAAAAAGAAGGGACAACTAGCAAAGAGCTGGAAAGAATTGAAACAGAAATCTATCGTCTTAATGATTTGATAGGTCAGATTCTTAAACTTCCTACCCTGGGTGAGAGTTTTGCACATACATTTGATGACACTATAGAGCTTAATAGCTTAATAAAAACAATTTGTGATGATGCATCATTTGAAGCTCAAAATAAAAATATAAAAATTATTTTTAACTCAGCAGACAAACAGCTCCCCATCAAAACCACTGGTAACTTATTACATAGCGCTATAGAGAATATAATAAGAAACAGCTTAAAATATTCTCCGCCAAATGGAAAAATTGAAGTTAATTTATTAGACCACCACCAAGAGCATTATGTAATTGAAGTAAGTGACCAAGGACCAGGCATCCGTGAAGAGCATCTTGAAAAGATATTTACTCCATTTCATCGAGTTTACGATAACAGCCGTGATACGCAGCAAAGCAGTGAAGGTTTTGGGCTTGGCCTGGCTATTAGCCATGGAGCAATCACTCTTCACGAAGGTGAAATAAAAGCTCATAATATTTATAACGCTAACAATAGTAACAATGAAAATAACCACGAAAGATGTGGTCTTAAAATTACGATCCAGCTCCCCAAAAAGCCAACTTAACACTTCTTAATAAATATTAACAAACAGCACTAATTCTTTAGTCTATTATGAGCGTCCCGATAAGGAAAAATAATATTTATAATGCTAGGAAGTTATTATAACTAAAACAACATAATAATTAGCTACACTTCAGGTGCGACATGACAACGGAAGAATTACAAGATGCCATTTTTAATGGCATAGATAAGCTTGCTGCTGAAAATAAAATAAGCCATCTATCTACCCAATTAATATCTAGATATTCAGGAATATCTGAAGGCAAAATGCTGCGCCATATTCCTTCACTAGATAAGGTTATTACAAAATGGCTAAAAGGAAAGGAAGCTGAGATTAATAATTTCCTGAATAGCTTTCCTGCTACTAAAGCCGAATTACTTATCCATATTAACTTATTAGTTAACAAAGGCGATATTGCAACATTGCTGCTTTCAAGTAACTTGGATCCGCTACTTGATATCGATAATCTAAAAAAGGCTCGCAAACAGCTTGAAAAACACATAAACGATGTAATAAAACAGTTAGAAGACCTACCTGACAGGCCAACAGCTGATTTAGCTAATGAACTTATGTTTTGCCTTAAGGCAATCGTTGAAACTAATAATGCTGAATCTCAAAGAAAAAAGGCGTCACTTGCCAAGGACTTTCCTTGGGAAGCAGAAAACGAGCTTTTCCCAGCTGAAGATATTTTAAAACGGCTGGCAACAAATGAAAGCGGCTTTGTCTTTGACCCGGTTAGCGGTAGAAGCTATACCGCAAACGAAACAGCTGTATCAATCCTTCAACTATTAAGGGAAACAGTAAATACAAGCACCATAGTTGATAGAGTTACAGAAGAATACGATGTTACCCGCGAAGCTGCTGAAAGAGATATTCTCGAGTTTGCAGGAAGACTCAGGGGAGTATTGTAATGTCTCAAAATCCCGTTATTGCAATTACCGGGATGAATGCCAAACCTGACAACCCTGGCCCAGGTATGGCTGTTGCCCGTTGCATTAAAGAGTCCGAAACGTTCACTGGGAAAATAGTCGGATTAAGTTATGATGCCCTTGATCCAGGTCTTTACCGCCCTGACTACTGTGAATCCACCTATATACTCCCCTACCCTTCCAGTGGAGAAGAAGCTCTATTAGAGCGCTTAACCCAAATACATGAAGTTGAAAAAATAGACATCCTTATTCCATGCCTGGATGCTGAGCTACAGGCAATAGCCAGACTGAAACCTACCCTGGAAGAGATGGGCATAAAGACCCTAATACCAGATCAGGAACAACTTAAAATGCGCAATAAGGACAGCCTACCTGAGCTGGCACGCATGGCAGGGATCAGAACGCCGGATGTTACCAGGGTTACCTCTGCAAGCTTTTTTTACACCTGTCACAACGAAGGATGGCACTACCCGCTAGTGGTAAAAGGCTTATTCTATGATGCCAAAGTTGCCTACAATGCCGATGAAGCTGCTGCTGCTTTTCATAAGATAGCTGCAGAATGGGGGTTACCTATTCTAGTTCAACAGTTTGTTGAAGGTGAAGAAGTTAACCTAACAGCTATCGGTGATGGTAACGGCAATATGCTTGGCTCGGTAATGATGAAAAAAAGGGCTATTACTGATAAAGGTAAAGCTTGGGCAGGAATCAGCATTGAAGACAAAAAACTCAATGATGCCGCCGCAGCCTTAATTAAAGCCAGCAATTGGCCTGGACCATTAGAGGTTGAGGTTATGCTTGATACTGCTGGTCAGTACCAGCTAATCGAGATTAATCCCAGGTTCCCCGCTTGGATCTACCTATCTGTAGGCGTTGGCAGAAACCTGCCATATGCGCTAATACAGAATATTCTGGGGACTACCCCCGAGTTCCCAGAATATAAGGTAGGTACATTATTTATTCGCTATGCAGAGGAACTAATTGTTTCTCTAGATGAATTTGAGTCAATTGCGGTAAACGGTCACTTAGGACTTAACAATAGCAACGCGCCCAAGTAAAACAATAGCGGTGCAAAAGAAGAATAATTAGGTAACGAATAATGACTAAAAAAACATGGCAAAAACCAACTATTAATCAACACCAGGCAGGTATTACCAATAAGCATGGCGGCACCCATTTGAAAACCTTCGACTCGGAAATTGATGGTGTAGCTTATAAAGATCTTATAAACCAATATGGATCACCGCTATTTATTTTATCTGAAAAAACACTTAGAAATAACGCGCGCAATCTTATTCGTGCCTTTAAATCTAGATACCCCAAGGTAATTCACGGTTGGTCATATAAAACTAACTACCTTGGCGCTGTTTGCAATGTATTACATGATGAAGGTTCATGGGCCGAGGTTGTTTCAGAATTTGAATATCAAAAAGCCAGATCACTAGGTATCCCTGGAAAATATATTATTTTTAATGGTCCGCATAAAGAAAGACCTATCTTGGAGCAGGCTGTAGAAGAAGGTGCAAAAATACATATCGACCATCTAGACGAACTTTATCTTCTCGAGCAAATTGCCAAAGAAAAACAAAAAACTGTACCGGTAACTATGCGACTGAATTTTAACACTGGTTATACTGAGCCATGGAGTCGCTTTGGATTTAACATTGAATCAGGACAGGCTCTTGATGTAGCTAAACGAATTGGAACTAGCGAACACCTAAATTTGAACGGTCTACACAGTCACATTGGAACTTTTGTTTTAGATCCTCAGGCATATGCTGTTCAAATACAAATTATGTGTAATTTTATGGAAGCTGTTGAGATTCAAACAGGAACAACTATTGAAAGCATAGATATTGGCGGTGGCTTTGGATCACGCAACTCACTGCAGGGAACCTATCTACCACCAGAGCAGGTTGTACCAACCTTCGATCAATACGCAGAAATTATATGTAGCGCCTTATTGCAGGCCACTGAAAGCCGTGAAGCAAATGGTAAAGAGCGTCCACTACTAATACTTGAATCAGGCAGATCAGTTGTCGACGATGCCGAGGTTCTTGCATCTTCAGTTGTAGCCAATAAAAGAATGCCGGATGGAAGAAAGGCCGTAGTGATGGATGCAGGAGTCAACTTGATGTTTACCTCATTCTGGTACAACCATAATGTGCGCCCTATAAGGCAGCTTTCAGGAATACCAGAAGATGTTGTGCTGTATGGCCCACTGTGTATGAATATCGACGTTATGCGCCACCACATTTCACTACCTCCAGTTAATGTAGGTGATGTGCTTGTTTTTGGTCCTGTTGGTGCCTATAACAATACCCAATGGATGCAATTTATTGAGTATCGCCCTAATGTGGTTATGGTGCGTGAAAGCGGCGAAGTTAATTTGGTTAGAGCAGCAGAGGATCTATCAGTTATGATTGCTCAAGAAAGATTACCAAAAGACTTGCAGAATACGTTTAAGGTTGATAACGCTTAATATATATTTTCAGAAGCAAAAAATGATCGTAGGTACAAGTACAAAACACCACCAACCTATAGCCGGGCTTTTTCGAGCATATGCAGCGATTATGTTCACCCAAAGCCCATGGATTGGTGTTGTCTATATCATGGCAACGTTTCTACTACCTAATACAGCAATATCCGGCTTAATAGCTGCTGGCACAGGGTATTTAACTGCAAAGCTTTTCCGCTTTCCCAATATATCCAGCGGCATGTATATCTATAACAGCCTACTGGTTGGCTTAACGCTTGGTGCAACATATCAGTTTGATCCATATTTGGCGATGCTGATAATTTTTGGATCTATCCTCGCAGTATTCGTTACATCTGTAACCACTGACCTTTTATGGCGCTGGGAAAGGCTGCCAGTACTCAGCGTTCCTTTTGTAATCGTTGCCTTAATCGTTTCATTTGCAGCCAGCGGTTACTCCAATCTGAGCCATTATTTAACCCCATATGCTCCAGCTCAAACAATATTCTCAACTACTATAGATGGTTTCTTTACTGCTCTCGGATCAACTCTGTTTATCCCACTACCTATTGCTGGAATCATATTTTTTATAGGTATTTTGATAACCTCTCGTTACCTTGCCCTGCTTGCTATTAGCGGCTATATAGTTGGTAAACTATTTTTTACTTTTTTTGCCGGTGTTGAATATTCAGGGCAAGCTGACTGGACTGGCTTTAACTTTATTCTAACCGCTGTCGCCATTGGAGGGATCTTTACCATACCAGACTGGAAAAGTTTTGGGCTGGCTATGCTTGGGGCAGCTCTTGCTGCCTTGGTCACAGCAGCAACTCAAAACTTTCTACGCGAATTTGGAATACCGGTTTTTGCTATTCCATTTTTAATTGCAACCTTTTCAATCTTAGCTGGGTTACGAAAAAGGATAACCTTATCAGCTCCCCACTTATTATTAGAAGCTCCTGATTTACCAGAAAGAAATTATGAGAAGGCAAGGCTTGCCAAAGTAAGATCTGGAAAACTTGGTAGCGTTCCCCTTAGAGCACCTTTCTTTGGAGAGTGGCAGATTTACCAAGGATTCGAAGGCACACATACCCATAAGGAACAGTGGAAATATGCCCTAGATTTTTTTGTTGTAGATAATGGTAAGAGTTATCAAGAAGACGGAAATAAACTGGATGATTACTATTGCTATGGCCTTCCTGTTATTTGCCCTGCCCATGGACATGTTGTACGCGTAATGAATGGTTTAATTGATAATGCACCAGGTGAGGTAGACACAAAAAACAACTGGGGCAATTTTATCCTTATACGCCTCACATCTGGGCTGCATGTTTTGCTTTGCCACCTTAAGCTAAACAGCATAAAGGTAAAAGAAGGGGAAGCAGTAAACCCTGGAGATATAATTGCCGCCTGCGGTAACTCCGGCCGATCGCCACAACCCCACATCCACATGCACGTCCAAACAGAAGCAACTATAGGTAGCCCAACTTATCCATTTCACCTAGTAACAATTATTAACGCCAAAGATACACCCGAAGCTGAAGCGCAATTCCATTTGCATACTATCCCAGATGAGGCAGATACAATACAACCAGCTGAAAAATCACTCAAACTGGCAAAACCATTACACCTTCCAGTTGGAAGGAGGCTGCAGTATAAAACTTTAATAAATGGTATTGAAAGGCCAGATGTTCTAGCACTTGAAGTAGAGCTAACTCTAGTTGGACAATTTAGAATAAAAGCAGAAAACGGCGCAAGCTGTGCCTTTGAAGAGCACGAAGGAATAATAGCCTTCTTCGATCGGCAAGGCCCAAAAGATGATCTATTTGACATATGGATACTAAGTATCGGGCTTACACCACTAAGTGATGTTGCTACTAAATGGTATGACTCACCTGCTGCTGCATTTATGCCACTAAGCCTCAAACACAAAATTTTGCTAAACCTTTTACATCCTTTTGGTGCGGGTTTAAAAAGTAACTACAGCAGAAAATATGACCAGGTAAAACAAACCTGGAAACAGATAGCAACGCACAAGCTATCCATCTCTTTACTTAAAACGCTGGAATTAACTACAGAAGCCACACTTTGCTCCAAAGATGGTTTTAAAGAGATCTCTGGGAAGCTGGAACAAAACCAATACAACCTATCTTTACTAGCGACAGAACAGGTTGGGGACTACGGCATAGATGCATGGACAAAAATAACCGAAACGGAATGATGAACAGGAAAATAGTATGAAACAATTTTTATTTATTATCGCTGCATTAATTACAGCTACAGCTACAGCTAACGCAGAAGATACTGACTTCTGGTCAATGTCATACACATATGAAGCTGAGGGAAAATATCAAGCAGCAGCCGCCTTAATCGAAAAAAACCTAAATAAATCAGCGGATAAAGAATTTGCCCTTATAAGATACGCATGGCTGAATTACCTACTTGGAAATTACGATGACTCCATTTCAAACTACCAAAAAGCTATTGCAATTAATCCAGATTCTATAGATGCAAAACTTGGAATAACCCTACCTTTATTAGCCAGCCAGAAATATTCCAAAACTAAGCGTTATGCCAAGCAAGTACTTGAGGTATCACCTTGGAACTATACTGCACACATGAAAATCATCTTATGCGAGCAAGCTCAAAAGCGTTGGGCAACTTTGAAGAGCCATACTCAAGCGTTAATTAAGCACTATCCAACCGATACTACATTACAGGTATTTCTTGCCAGGGCTTATGCAAATCTAGACGAAGGAGATAATGCTGTTAAAACATATAAAAAGGTCTTGA
The DNA here is from genome assembly GCA_004796365.1 of Gammaproteobacteria bacterium. Classification (GTDB taxonomy): domain Bacteria; phylum Pseudomonadota; class Gammaproteobacteria; order QZLD01; family QZLD01; genus QZLE01. The sequence goes on from QZLE01000134.1 coordinate 8,554, forward strand.
TTCGTTATCCTGGTCACTATGAAGCGCTTAACTATATTAATCAATAACGCTATAAATCAATAACGCTCTTGGCGGCATAAATCAATAGCGCTCTTGGCAGCATTAACCAGTAGCTTAGGCAATATAAATCAACAGATTTAGGCAATATCAGCCAATAGCTTCGAACAAACACGAACAGTAAAACAGCAACCATTGATTTCTTGAAACTAAATATAGAACCGACTTGGAAACTACCATGCTTAAAAAAATTACTACACTTTCAGCAATTTCTCTTATTACCGCTACTACTTCAGCAAGCGCTGCTGATTCATGGAAAAATACAGTATCAATAAGTGGACTTGGCGGCAACTACTACCAGTCGTATAAAAGAAATACTTATGATGGAGTTGGTATCAAGTTTTCAGGTGACTACCTTGACCAAGGCGGTTTAACTATTGGCGTAAAAAATTCAACAATAGAATTTAACCTTGGCTATGACGATATTCAGCAGAACTCACTGCTTTTAAGTGGTAGGTACAACTTTTTCCCTGATGTAATAAACGGAAAACTTACAGCAAGCACTGACATCCACTATATCGACAATGATGACGTTACTGGCGATAGTGATGATGTTTATGCTATTGCCCCCCAAATCACATATCTACCCTATTCAGCAGATTACACCTTAAACCTTGGCGTTGCTTACACCAAATATCAAAATGAACTAAGTGTTACACAGATAACTCCTAATGTAGGATTCGCATTTAATGGTAATAAAGGTTGGTTGAATATCGGCGGTTATTTTATATCTAATGATAATGCTAACCGAGCTCAAGGAGTTGATTCAACAGAGGCAGTTGAATTCTCAGTATCGCACGCAATTAGTAAAGATATCTTCTTACCAATAAACTATGTTCTAGGCGGGTTAATGCTTGGAGAGCGAATCTATGCTGTAGATAACACATCTCAGTCTGTTTACAACGTAGCTAATGTCCAAAAAGGCTCTGTTTCACTAGGCTGCTCCTGGGACTTTGGCAGCAATATATCTTTGTTAACCATTCTGGGACATGAAAAGTTTCTGGATGCAGATATCAATGATGAATATTCCAGTAACTATGTGTATTTGAATTTATCGAAAAAGTGGTAATTACAGGATACTGACCTTCCCCCACTGATGGTTTGGAAAAAGTTATAGACCTAAAGCTTTCTAATGAAAGAGCTAATTAAAACTTCCGTTCGCCCTGAACTTGTCGAAGGGTAATAATAAGTAACTTAATTTAAACCGTTTTGTACTTCGACAAGCTCAGCACGAACGGCATGTAAATCTCCCCAGACAGCTATGGGCCTTCGCTGTTATGATGCTTATCTGTAATTAAATATCTATTTAGTAACTCTTTGAGCCACCTTTGCATTTGCAATATCTGTAAGTTCAATCAGATCAGCCATAACCTTGGTGGCTTCATCAAGTAGAGGGTCTGCATCTCCTTCTGCCTTTTCGTCTTCAAGCAGAGCATCCTGCTCTTGCC
>QZLE01000147.1 GCA_004796365.1 Gammaproteobacteria bacterium
CTCTTGGTAAGTAGGCTTTTGGTAAATAGGCTCTTGATAAAGAGTAGGAGTAGGTTATGACAAGTATTTCAGATGTAGCCAATATCGTAAATCAAGGCTCAACAGCAACAAAAGAGGAAAAAAAATCTAATGATCTCGGTCAGGATGATTTCCTTAAACTGATGACCACGCAGTTACAAAACCAGGATCCCTTCAAACCAATGGATGATGGGCAATTTATTGCGCAGATGGCTTCTTTTAGTACTGCATCAGGTATTGGTGAGCTACAAGAATCATTTAAAGACTTGGCTTCAGCAATTAATGGTAATCAGCTACTTCAGTTTTCATCACTAGTTGATAGAGAAGTGATGGTTAACAGTGATACTGGGTTTTATGATGGTTCCAATGAAATGACAGCAAGTATTAATGTGCCAGCATCATCGTCTAGTTTGAGTGTAAATATTTATTCGCAAGCAGGGGTGTTGGTTGATTCGCTTGAGCTTGGCCCGCAGGCTCCGGGTGATGTTAGTTTTGCGTGGGATGGTCTAGATTCAGATGGCAATCAGGTGTCTCCTGGTAAATATGTAATTAAGGCCGAAACCAATTACGGTGGCACGATAACTGCACTAGATACTAATGTAATGGCAAAGGTGGAAAGTATTAGCATGGGTGTAGGTGGAAGGCCTCCGACACTGAATCTGCAAGGGCTTGGAACAATGAGTACTAGTGGAATTGCTCAGATAAGATAAACAGGCAAGATAAGTTAGCAAGTTAAAGATTTAGAACAAGAATTTTGTAGATATTAATCTACAAACGAATAACAAGTAGAAGTTAAATAGGAGAACAGGTATGGCTTTTGAAACCGCACTCTCAGGATTGAACGCAGCGTCTTCTGATTTGGATATTGTTGGTAATAATATCGCAAACAGTAATACTGCGGGTTTTAAATCATCGCGTGGTGAATTTGCGGATATTTTTGCCGTAAGTAACCTTGGTGTAGCAGGTAATGCGATTGGGCAGGGTGTTGCCCTTTCTGATGTAAATCAGGAGTTCGCACAGGGGCAATTTGAGTTTACCGGTAGTACGCTCGATATGGCGGTTAACGGTGATGGTTTCTTCCAACTTAGTGATGGTCAGGTTGATGTATATACCCGTGCCGGTGCGTTTAAGATGGATCGACAAGGCTACATCGTGAACTCGTCTGGCAAGGTATTGCAGGGTTTTCCAGTTGATCAAAATGGTGACATTACGTCCAGTACCCCGGAAGATCTGCAGATTAGTTTTGGTGTATCCAATCCGCAAGCAACAACAAGTGTTGAGATTGATGCGAATATTGACGCCTCAGAGCCAATAATTAACCCAGCAATCGTATTTGATACAGCGGATCCATCAAGTTATAACCACTCAACCTCTACTACGGTGTTTGATTCACAAGGTGAATCACATCAGCTGACAACATATTATCGAAAGAATGCCCAGAATACTTGGAATACATATACTTATGTAGATAATACTGTTGTTCCTCCTGAAAACTATACAGGTGTGGCTCCTGCAACTAATACATTTATGACTCTCAACTTTGATGAGTTTGGTAATCTAGATACGGTTGATGATAATGGAACAACTATCAATAATGGTCTTTTAGATTATGGAGCATTTGCCATTGCTGGTAAAGAAGATCTTGAGATTATTATAGATTACAGTGATATGACCCAGTACGGTGGCGATTTCAGTGTGAACGCACTTTCGCAAGATGGGTTTTCGACTGGTGAGTTTACCAACCTGGATGTTGATGCCGAGGGTAATATCTTTGCTCGATTCTCTAATGGTCAGGCTTCTACACTAGGTAAAATCACAGTTGTTACTTTCCCGAGCCCTGGCAACCTAAAACAGGCTGGTGATACAACTTGGCAGGAAACATTTGCCTCTGGTCTACCGATCGCGAAAGTTCCTGGTGATTCTGGTGCTGGTAGTATTGAATCGGGTGCACTGGAGCAATCAAATGTTAACCTTACCGAGCAGCTGGTAAAAATGATTACCGCACAGCGGAACTTCCAGGCAAATGCGCAGATGATTAGTACATCTGACCAGGTAACTCAAACTATCATTAACATCCGTTAATAGGTAGCTGGATAAGAAACAGAGGAAAGCCGTTATGGATCGTATGCTCTATCTTGCAATGAATGGCGCCAAGCACATAATGATGGCGCAGCAAAATAACTCGAATAATCTGGCAAATGCTAATACTGCCGGTTTTCGTGAAGATCTGGATAATTTCATGAGCATGCCTGTTCAAGGTCCGGGTTATGCAGATAGAACATACGCTGTAGAACAGTCCGTTGGCTCCAATATGAATCCGGGAGCACTTATATCAACTGGTAATGATCTTGATGTAGCAATAAAGGGTGACGGTTGGTTTACCGTGCAAAATAACCAGGGTGGAGAAGGTTATACCCGTCGTGGTGACTTTAGAATTTCGAATACTGGCTTTTTAGAAACCGGTGACGGCAAGCTGGTTATGGGTAATGGAGGTCCGATAACGATTCCACCGGCAGAAAAGGTAGAGATTGGTGTTGATGGTACATTGTCTATTATTCCACTTGGTCAGGATGCCAATACCCTGGCTGTCATAGATAGATTGAAGTTGGTAAATCCTGTTGATAATGAAATTGAAAAGAGGATCGATGGTCTTTTCTACGCAAAAGATGGAAATATTCTTGAGGCAGATGCCGCTGTTTCTGTGCATACAGGTGTACTTGAATCTAGTAATGTGAACAGTATTGGCGCTATGGTGAAGATGATTAACCATGCGCGTGCTTATGAGATGCAGATTAAGGTAATGAAGGCGGCAGAGGATAATGATTCTGCCAGCTCAAGGTTGCTGCGTTCATAGCTAATAAACTGATTCAAAAATAATAATATCGTTCGTCAAAACGAGGTATGAGTCGGGCGTTACTTATGTAGCGCCCATTTTTTTAATAAAAAACAATTGGCACACCTATTGCTTCATAAACCACAAGAGTAAATATATTGCCGCCTTGGGCGAAAACTGTCAAAAAACAGGCTCATCGGCAAAAGTTAAATGCAATAGGAGAACAGTTATGAATCCGGCACTATGGGTAGCAAAAACAGGCTTAGATGCGCAGCAGACACGTATGTCTGTCGTAGCGAATAACATGGCTAACTCGAATACAACTGGATTTAAAAAAGACCGGGCTGTATTTGAAGATCTTATCTATCAAAACTATCGCCAGGCTGGCGCTTCAAGTTCTGCAACAACTAATATTCCTTCAGGTATCAATATTGGTACCGGTGTTAAGGTTGTTGCAACTCAAAAAATGCACACGCAGGGAAATATTGCGCATACCGGAAACTCACTGGATATTGCGATTTCCGGTCGCGGTTTTTTCCAGGTACAGACCCCTGATGGAGATATCGCATACACCCGTGATGGAAGTTTTCAGGTCAATGAGTCTGGTCAGGTAGTTACTTCCAGTGGCTATCTTCTTGATCCAAATATCACAATTCCAGATGGTGCAGTATCAATAACCGTTGGTAATGATGGTACAGTAGAGGCTGTGACTAGCTCGGCATCTGCGCCTACAAATCTAGGAACTATTCAGCTTGCAGATTTTATCAATCCATCTGGTCTGCAGCCCATGGGTGAGAACCTGTTTCGTGAGACAACAGGAAGTGGATCGCCAACCACTGGTACACCTGGGCTATCAGGTTTAGGACGATTGAATCAGGGGATGCTGGAAAGTTCCAATGTGAATATTGCTGAAGAGATGGTGAATATGATTGAGACGCAGCGAGCATATGAAACCAATGCCAAGGCAATTGCTGCAACAGATCAAATGATGCAGTACGCCAATAACAATCTATAACGGCAAACTATAAAAGCAGTCTGTAATAGTTAACTAAAGGGCAGAACGTCATGAAAAGAATACTTATAGCAATAGCGGTATTATGCCTTTCCGGATGCATGATGGGTGGCAATTACCGTCCGGAACCAAAGGTTGAAGAACCAAAGGTGAATTGGCCTAAGCCACAGCTTAATGGTTCAATATTTCAGCCTGGACGCAGCATGCTGGTATTTGAAAACAGAACAGCAAAGCATGTTGGAGATATTGTAACAGTAATCCTGAAAGAAAAAACTACAGCGTCTAAGTCGGCATCATCTAGTACAAGCAAGGATACATCTCATGATATTACTGCCGGAACTCTATTAGGCAAGTTGCAGTTGGGTGATGGTTTAAGGACTGATGTATCCGGTTCAAAATCATTTGATGGAGAGGGTAGTGCTGATCAAAGCAATAACCTGTCAGGTGAAATCAGCTGTATGGTGACTGATGTATTGCCAAACGGCAATCTGATGATTGCTGGTAAGAAGAAGATAGTACTTAACCGGGGCGACGAATATGTAACTATCTCAGGTATTGTGCGCCCGGATGATATCGATGGTGATAACAAGGTTACATCTACCAGAATTGCTAATGTCGACATTGCATATACCGGTAGTGGAGATATAGCTAATGCCAGTGTAATGGGGTGGCTTTCGAAGTTCTTCTTTAGTCCTCTTTGGCCCTTCTAGGATTTGTAGCAGTTAATTATTTATAAGTTGTGGTAAGTTGCACCTAAACAAGCCAGAGGTATAAGATATGAAATTAAGATCAATAGCAATGTCCTTGTTAGTCATGATTGGAATAATGGCCGGTTCGGCTAGTGCAGCCAGAGCGGAAAGGATCAAGGATCTAGCATCTATAGCTGGGGTGCGAGACAACCACCTGGTTGGATATGGGCTGGTAATAGGTCTTGACGGTACTGGCGATGGAGAAGAATTTACCTCACAAAGTATGAAAAACCTGTTGGCGGCATACGGTATCACTTTGCCAGAAAACATTAAACCTAAGTCTAAGAATGTAGCAGCAGTTATGGTTCATGCTGATCTGCCTGCATTTTCCAAAAATGGCCAGAAAATTGACGTGACAGTTGCTTCACTGGGAAGTGCTAAAAGTCTGCGTGGAGGTAGTTTATTGATTACACCTCTAAAAGGTATTGATGGAAAGATTTATGCAATTGCACAAGGTAATTTGGTTGTAGGCGGATTTGGTGCTGCGGGATCAGATGGTTCCAAGATCACTGTAAATATTCCAAGCTCTGGCAGAATCCCTAATGGCGCTATAGTTGAACGTTCTGTAGCAAGTCCGTTTGCAATGGGGACGCATCTTACTCTTAATTTACATTCGCCGGATTTTACCACTGCCAAGAGAATGGCGGAAAAAATAAATACTACACTTGGTCCTGGTTCAGCTAAGGCTGTTGACGCTGTATCAATAGAAGTTTTGGCACCCCAGAATACTAATCAAAGAGTCAGTTTTGTTTCATTTCTGGAGAATCTTCAGTTTATGCCAGGTGAGGCAGCAGCAAAAATTATTGTTAATGCTCGCACTGGAACCATTGTAATTGGTGATCATGTGAAAGTGATGCCTGCAGCAGTAACGCACGGTAGTCTTACGGTAACCATTACTTCAGACCCGATTGTCAGTCAGCCAAATCCACTTTCAGAGGGTGAGACCACAGTGGTGCAGGATGCCGAGATTCAGATAACCGAGACCTCTGGGCCAATGTTTTTATTTGACTCAGGTGTGGAGCTAAATCAGATTGTTAAGGCAGTGAATCAGGTGGGTGCAGCCCCTGGAGACCTGATTGCAATACTAGAAGCGCTAAAACAGGCTGGAGCGCTTAGAGCGGAACTGATAATTATCTAAAAATAAGTTATTTATCGGAAAAGGTTATGAGTATCAATAGCACATCAAATTACTTTGACTACGGAGCTCTTAAAGAGCTCAAACGCGACACAGTTGAAGGAAAAAACGAAGCAATCAAGACAGTTGCTCGTGAATTTGAAAGCATGTTTGTGCAGCAGGTGCTTAAGAGTATGCGTGATGCCTCAATGGGTGATGACTTATTTGGCAGTAATGCAGAAGACCAGTATCGTGATCTGTTTGATAAACAGATTTCTATCGATATCTCTAGCGGAGGTGGTAAAGGGTTTGGTATTGCAGCAATGATTGAAAAGCAGATTATGCAGCAACATGGTCTGGGCAAGCATGACCCGAATGGCAAATTGAAATTTGATCCGGTGACCTACTTTGGCGCTCCAAAAGGATATGCAATAACAAGGAACCAGTCTAGTGAACTCGAAACAGGGGATAGATCGCAATTATCTGCAATGAAAAAAATCGATGGTAATAACGTGGTTTGCAATAATCGTGGTCTACCTGATATTTCAGAAAAAGGTGGCAAGCGTGAGTTATTTGCCTCTCCTGATGAATTTGTAAAGGAGCTTTTACCGCAGGCCAAAAAAGCTGCTGAAGAGCTTGGAGTTGACCCTAAGGTTCTAGTTGCTCAGGCAGCACTAGAAACGGGTTGGGGTAAACACGTTATTCACCAGGATAACGGTGATAAAGGGTTTAATTTTTTTGGTATTAAGTCACATCGGGATTGGAATGGTGATGCAGTAAAGGTTCCTACACTTGAATTTGAAAGTGGTGTAGCCAAAAGAAAAGTAGATAGTTTCAGAGTATATGAATCGGCAGAACAAAGTTTTAGCGATTACATTGATTTTTTAAAGTCAAATCCGCGCTATCGCCAAGCGCTGCAAAACAGTGATGATCCGGATAAATTTACCTCAGGACTACAGGACGCAGGATACGCAACTGACCCAGAATATGCGGAAAAAATTATGCGGGTTTACAACAGTGAACAACTAAGAAATATATCAGCTTAATTCTTGGTATTAACAAGGGTTTGAGCTTAAGAAAACACAGTTTCTGCCGCTATATAAGTAGATGGCAGATTGGAAAAATGTCATATGTGCTTCGTAAGTATTCGGAGTGAAGTTGGAGAGAAGGTTAGATGGCAAACTTATTCGGAATAGCAGTTTCAGGTTTGTATGTTGCTCAGCAAAATTTGACAACAACATCGCATAATATTACTAATGCCAATACCGATGGCTATAACCGGCAAAGGGTTGACCAGGAAGCCAGAACACCGATCAGACTTGGTGATAATTATGTTGGTACAGGTGTGGTTGTGACTGATGTTAATCGTTATTATAGCGAAGCGCTGGTAAACAGCCTGCGTGATACGTCATCAGAATATGAAAAGTTGAATGCCTATCAGGAGATGACATCAAGACTTGATGGGATTCTTGCAGATGAAGCTGCAGGTCTGAGCCCAGCAATGCTGAAGTTTTTTGACAGTGTACAGGATCTTTCCAACGATCCATCATCCATCTCAGCAAGACAAGTTGTTATAAGTAGCGGCGAATCTCTAGCTGGAACTATGAAATTTATTGATGATCGTATGAATGATATGTATCAGGATATTGATCGTGACTTAGAGGCAGAGGTATCCGAAGCAAACGAGCTAGCGCAAACTGTTGCAGACCTTAATAAACAAATTACAGTTGTTGGTAACCTGCCTGGCAGTTATCCAAATGACCTGTTAGATAGGCGTGATCTTGCTATTTCTGAACTTGCACAAAAGTTTGATGTTACAACTGCGCTTCAGGAAGATGGTTCAATCAATGTGTTTATCGGAACTGGTCAGGTATTGGTTTATGGTGCAACAGCTAACACCCTGAGTACACAACCAAATCCATTCGATAATTCCAGAAAAGAACTAGCGATAACCACCGGTTATGGAGGAGCATCGATTCAGATCACCACGTTCTTGGATGGTGGCCGTATCGGTGGGTTGCTGGAATTTAGATCAGAAGTGCTCGATGAGGCACGCAATGAACTGGGCAGGGTAGCCGTTGTGCTTGCAGACCAGATGAATCAGCAGCACAACAAGGGCTATGACATGGATAATACTCTCGGTATGGACATGTTCAATGTAGCAGCTCCTCAGGTTAATAATTCGATCAATAATGCCACTTTGTTTTATGATGCAACCGATGTAACCATTGCTGATACTACCCAGCTTACCGGTTCTGACTACAGAATCGATTTTGATGGTGCAAACTATTCAATTACCAGAATGCTAGACAGTCAGGTGCTTGCAACTAATGCCACAGGTGCATTTACAGTTGATGGCCTAACTATTAACGCTCCTACAACTGCAGGAACAGTTCCTGGTGAAACCACGGTTATCAGTCCAACTGTAGATGGGGCAAATTTGTTCGAAATGCTGATAACCCAACCTAAGGACATTGCTGCATCGGCTCCAATGGTAGCAACTGCAGCAAATGCAAATACAGGAACCGGGATTATTGAATTGGAGCCAATTCCTGATGGATTTGATGCGGCTGGAGAATATACGGCTGACTTTGCCACAACGGTAACCATTACATTTGATGACCCACCTAATACATTTGATCTAGTGGATCCTGTAAGTGGTACCAATTTGAATAATATTCCGTTTACTCCGGGACAGCAGCTTCCATATGTTGGCCCACCAAGTTATGACCCAGGGTTTAGAATCAACCTTACCGGTACTCCTGCTGCAGGCGATGTATTTACAATCGAACCAAATATTGACGGTGTTGGCGATAACCGTAACGCTTTGCTTATGGGTGAGGTTGAAACCTCAAACTTTATTCTTGGGCAGGAATCATTACAGGATGCCTATAGCCAGCTGGTTTCTGATGTAGGTGCGGTAACGCAAAGAACAAATGTAAATCTAGAAGCCCAGATTGCTATGCGCGATAATGCCAGAGAGGTAAAAGATCGACTGTCCGGTGTTAATTTAGATGAAGAAGCGGCAAACTTATTAAAATATGAACAGGCTTACCAGGCATCTGCTCGTTTGATTCAGACAGCAGACTCTATGTTTCAAACCATACTGGGAATGCTTGGTTAGTAGTTAAAAAGAGGTACATATGAGAGTATCAACAGCGCTATTACATCAAAAGGGAACTGAATCATTATTGACTCAGCAAACCAAAACGATGAAGACACAGCTACAGATCGCTAGCGGAAAAAGGATATTAACTCCTGCAGATGATCCTGCTGGTGCCGCCAAAATTCTTGATCTGGAGCAGGCTATCGGTGTAATTGAGCGTTATCAGGATAATATTGGAGATGTTGAAAGTCGCTTATCACTAGAAGAGTCGGTACTCAATGGAGTTACAGACCTGATCATACGTATGAAAGAACTGGCTATCCAGGGGGCCAATTCCACTCAATCGCCTGAATCACTAAAAGGTATTCTAGCAGAGGTAGAGGAACATTCGGAAACATTGCTGCAGCTGGCGAATACAAGTGATGGTAACGAATACCTATTTGCAGGGTACAAAAGTAAGACCATCCCTTTCACTGAAACCGCTGGTGTGTTCACATACAATGGTGACCAAGGTGTCAGAATGACAAAAGTAGGTCCAGGGCGCCAAATTGCTGAAACCGATTCTGGTTTCGAAGTATTTATGGACCTGCAGGACGGTAACGGCACATTTACTACAGTTCCTAATGGTACAAATGCAGGAACTGGGCAGATATCAGTCGGAACTGTAACCGACAGTACTGCTTGGGTGCCGGATACCTACGAAGTCAATTTTCAGACCGATAGCAGTGGTAATTTGGAGTATTTTGTGGTGCAGGATCCAGGTGGAGTACCAGCTCAGGTGTCGCCAACTCCAAATCTGCGGGCATCTGCTGATAGCGGTAATGCAGGTTCTGGTACAATAGCTCTCGACTTTGCCGGTGCCGATGAGACAAATGCCAATTACTATACACCTATTGATATTGTATTTACCGCTGCCAATGATTTTAATATTGTCAATGCCAATACCCAAGCTGTCATTGATAGTGTTACCGGCTATGTAGCGGGAAATAATATTTTCCCCGCTGATGGTGGCTTTGATCCAGGCTATCAGGCACAGATCTCTAATGCGCCCCAGGCCGGTGATTCGTTCCGGATCGAGCGAAACGCCACCTCATTTGCTGATGGTGATACCATCTCTTTTAATGGGATAGAATTTAAAATAACTGGTGAGCCGGCAGATGGTGACACATTTACCGTAGATGAAAGCACTAATCAGTCGATGTTTGAAACCTTCAAAGCGCTGGCCGATGCCCTGAAAATGCCGCAGGATAATCCGGCAGAACGCTCAATATTTACCTCGGCAATGGGTAAGGTGATGAAAGAGCTAGATCTGGCGCTTAGTAGCAATAACAGGGTGCAAGCAGAGATTGGGGCGCGCATGAAAGCGGTTGAAACTGAATATGAGGCTAATACCGGAGCTGTTCTGGCATTGAAACAGAATCTTTCAGTAGTTCAGGATCTAGATATGGCAGATGCGATAACTAAATACGAGATGCAGCTTGTGAGTCTGCAGGCGGCTCAGCAAAGTTTTGCCAAGATCCAAGGATTAAGATTGTTTGATTATATTCAGTAAAGATGGGCGGGCACTTTACGCTATAAGAACTATTTCGAACGTTTTTTCGCGATAAACTTCAGAGCCGCAACACAAATTGCCATCGGAACCGTATATGCAGTACCGGAAAAGTCATTAATATTGGCAAAATTAATCGTAACTGAATATACCCCATCTTTTTGATTTATATTAAGGTTATTCCAGCCGGCAGGTACCAGAGACATTGCTGCATCAAGGTTTTGTGAATAAGAGGGACCAAAATAAAAGCCTTCCTCATTGTCGTCTACAAAGATATTGCTTTCATATGCCGAACTGACATTGTTATATGCTTCATTGGCTTGGGCTTTGTGAACGGCTACATTTAGCATCCAGCCACCGCGATCTGTTGTTTCCAGTTTCTCAATCAGTTCTTTCAATAGCATTATAATAACCTTTATAAGTTGTACTATGTGAGGTAATAACTAGTATAGCACTACAAGAAATTGTTAATTGTAGAAACCATCACCTGAAACATAAATATCCTGTATCAGGAACTATTTATATGTGTTTTTTTGTTATCTAAGTTTGGAAATCTAAGCAGGAACCATATATTATGTGAATATCGGATGCATGCGGTTTTCTTTGATTTGAACTCCAATTGCGATAAAGATTGCACTTATGGGCCAGTCTCTGGTCAAAATGGAAGTGGCAAGAAATACGTGGAAAATCTTAATGTATAATAGATCAATAAACAAAAAAAGTATGGGCTTTTTTGCCTTAATAATACTTGTTTTTTCAGCTCTTTTTTCTACTCAAATCATTGCAAAAGCCATCAAGCATGAAGAGCTTAAACCGTATAACAGTTATTATCAGCAGCTTGCTCCTGAAAAAGAATACAGAGCTACGGCGTTAGAGGTGGTTGCAAGGCTAGGAGTAGGGCACTACAAAGAGATCACCTTGAATGACAGATTTTCCAGGCAGATCTTTGAAAAAATCTTTGAAGATCTTGATCCAATGCGCATGTTTTTTATACAAAGTGATATAGATGCGCTGCAAAAACACAGCGATAAAATTGATGACCATCTGCGCAAAGGCGATACCGGAATTTTCTTTGATATCTATAACCTGTACGCATCTAAAGCAGTTAAAAGATATATCAAAGTGATTCATGAGATGGATCAAGGTCTGAAGTTTGATTTTAATAAAAAAGAGTTTGTTCAGATCGATAGAGCAGAAGAACCATGGGCTAAGTCGGAAGCACAGCTTGATGACTTGTGGAGAAAAAGGCTGAAAAATGGCTGGCTTTCTTTGAAACTAGCCGGTAAAGATGATGACAAGATCTATTCTTTATTAAGAAAGCGCTATATGAATAGCCTTAATCAGGTTAGCCAGGTTAATAAAGGTGATGTATTTGAGATGTCAATAAACTCATATGCATCACTGTTTGATCCTCATACACAATACTTTTCCCCGATAAATTCTGAAAATTTCAATATCCGCATGAAGCTTTCTCTTGAAGGGATTGGTGCATTGCTGAAAAAAGAAGACGAATACACAAAAATTGTAAGATTGATACCTGCAGGACCAGCTGATAAATCCAAGTTGCTCAAGGCAGGGGATAAGGTGATTGGTGTTGCCCAGGACGATGATGAGATGGTTGATATTATTGGTTGGCGCCTGGATGATGTTGTAAACCTGATTAGGGGAGAGAAGGGAACAACGGTTAGATTAAATGTTATTTCCGGCAATACAGAAGACCTTGGTAGCGCAAAGATTATCAGCATAACTAGAGATACAGTAAAGCTAGAAGACAAGGCTGCCAAGAAAAAGATTATTGAGGTAACCCAGGGTGGGCGTAAATTAAAAGTTGGGGTTATTGATTTGCCAACATTCTATGTAGACTTTAAAGCCTATTATGCAGGTGACCCTGATTACAAAAGCACCACGCGTGATGTAAAAAGGCTGGTAAATGAGTTAAAACAGGAAGGGATAGACGGGCTGGTTATTGATTTGCGTGATAATGGCGGTGGTTCTCTAACCGAGGCATATACCCTTGCGGGCCTTTTTATTAAGTCTGGTCCGGTAGTGCAGGTAAAAGACGCGCGCTCAGAAGTTACCAAATATGGTGACTATGACGGCCAGATAACCTATGAAGGGCCTCTAACGGTTCTGGTAAACCGTCTAAGTGCATCTGCTTCAGAGATTTTTGCTGGTGCCATTCAGGATTATCGTCGCGGTTTGGTAGTTGGTGTGCAAACCTTTGGTAAAGGTACGGTACAACATCTGACCCAGCTTGGTAGAGGTCAGCTAAAATATACTCAGGCTAAGTTTTACCGTATCTCTGGTGAAAGCACACAGAACCAGGGAGTAGTGCCGGATATATCATTTCCAGCACTGTATGATACCTCTGAAATTGGGGAAAGCTCTTTAAAACATGCAATGCCATGGGACTCTATTCAGCCTGTGCGTTATAGCATGTTTAATGGGTTCGAGCGTTTTATTCCAGAGTTGATACAAAGACATAATACAAGAATGAAATCAAATCCGGAGCTAATTTTCCTAACAGATCAATTGGACTTGGTGAAACAGGCAAGGGAGAAACAGCAGCTTTCGATAAATGAATCGATTCGCGATAAAGAACGCGCAGAACTTAAGAAGAACCGCCTGGAGATAGAGAATAAAAAGCGTAAAAGTCTGGGGCAGGAGCTGTTGACCAAACTTGAAGATGATGATGTCGAAGAGGAAGACCAGGAGAAAGATCCTCTGCTGGAAGATGAAACGAACAAGTTAGATGAGGATCCACTTCTTGATGAAGCCACTAAAGTGATGGCGGACCTTATCGAGCTTACTGATATTGCTAATGCCAAAGTTGCTCAAAGAGTGACTAAATAAAATTTCATAGAGGCAGATCTATGTGTTCGCCTTTTTTTGGGGGGAACACAAGGGTTCTCCTCTTACGATATGCAACAACCAGTTTTTTGGCAGCCCAGGGGTCAAACTACCACTTTTTCGAAAGGCTTAAATAGATATAGTTACTTGAATATTCATCATTAAAATTTATATCTCTAAACTTTTCGTGGCCAAGGACTGAAAGCAAAGAAAATTTGCTGCCAATATCCCATGAGCACCCAACTGATACCGATCCTTCTTGAATATCCAGGACGTTATAAACGCTGTTGGATGTGTTATCAACGGCATAGATACGCTCTCCAAGCATAAGGCTTGCGGTTAAAAAGTTGATTGGCAGGAACTCACCTTTTTTAAGCCAGTGGGTTACTGAAACCTCTACAGCTTCTGTTGAATCTATTCCCATTGCCCTGTTAGGGTTATCTGGCTTTATAAAGTAAGCGCCTAGACTTAGCCAGCCCATTTTATTGTTAAATGCCAATCCGAAGCCCGGGGTGATCTGAGTTACTGAAAGGTTATTTTGATAATTTGTGTATGCTGTTCCAAGGTTAAGTGAATACACACCAGAATAGGGCATGTAGGCAACCTGCGGAGCTATAGCTGACACCTTATCGCTATTGCCGGTAACGTCATCATTATCGATATAGTAAGCATCGACTTTGGTGACGATTGTCCCTTTTACCTCGTCAGAGAAAAAGTTATATCTACCGCTGAGAAAAAGCGAATTTTGTTCAATGTCATTATATCCGAGATTATAGGTAATTAATGAGTTTTTAACACCAACAGAAAACCCATATTTATTAAGGTAATTACCGGAAAATTTAATTCCACCTCCATGGTATGTATTTCTTACATATGCCTGGTAATAGTTACCTCCAAGGGCGCTAACCGACGTGGTTTTTTTCCAGTTGTTGGCGGCATCAGCGGCAATAGCGCTACCGGCTAAAATTGATAAGGCACTAAGGGCGATTATTTTCTTTATCATAGTAGTTTCTGTTAGTTAATTAATGGAGTTATTGGTTTATGTAGTTTAGTGCTTCGTAATGATCCGGATAACGAATCAGAACCTTTTTATAGATATCAACAGCGCTATCTGCCTCATCCAGTTTTGCATAAGCTCTGGCAAGAAATACTAAAACTGTTGTATCTGTTGGGTAATGTTTGGATAGATTGGCTGCATGGTTTTTTAAGGTAGCCCAGCGTTTTTGTGCTTGCTCACATAACATGATTTTCATATGAGCTGTATAGTTCCATGGCGATACTTCAAGTACCTGTTTGGCATATCGTTTGGTTTTAGAGTAGCTTTGTTTTGCCAGTAATGGCAGGGTGATTCCAAGTTTTGCATCAATTGATTCCTGGTTAATGGCAATTGCTTTTTGGTAATTTGCAATTGAGTCATCATAATTGCCCAATAGATAGCTAAGCCAAGCATATCTGATAAGTGCAAATTCCTTATCGCTTGACCGGTTTAGATTTTTTTCAATAACTGCTGCAGCTTCAAGGTATTTGCCTTCAGCTTCATATTTATATGATTTTGACCAGAAATCTGAATTAGCTGCATTTGCTGTATTTGTTATAAAGGTGGTAAAGATCATTAGTATTATTTTTTTCATTTTGTTTTCCTGCCTAATTCTGTCATGTTTCAGCATCTTCGCTTAGTTTTGTCCAGTGTTCTACACCGTAATCGCCTCGCTGCTCTGTAGCAAGTAGCGATAAACAGTATTCGTTGGTGCCGATAATTCCATATATGTGTTTAAATCCATCTATTGAACACAAGGTCACTTCAGTTTTTAGCGTCCATTCGGCTAATGGGAGAACGTTGAGTTTATGGGAGGCTGTTTGTTTCCAGGTTTGTCTTATCTGATCATACTGCCTGTTGTATCTGCTTCTCAGGCCTGCGCCAAATGGTCGCAAAGCATACAATAAAATTTTTTGTTTTAGATTAAGGGGCATGAATTTAGCAGATGGTGAATCTTGCCATGATGTTGCATTATCACTTAGTGGTGTAAGTCCCACACTCAATATCCATACGTCAAATAATGGGTCTTTGGGGCCTTGGCGGTCGAAGAAGGCGATAATTCCTTCATGCTCTTCAAATGCACAGCTTGCACCCGCCTCAGACTTTATACGAAACTGACCGTTCAGAGTTAACTCTACTTCCAGCACAAAAATTTTTTGCAGTTTGGTGTTATCAATTACAGCAGAGTATTGCAGCCTTCTTCCAACAGGTAAGTGCAATGGTTTGGCAAGCTTTAGCGACTTTTCAGCAGGTTGTACTGTGTCTTTTTCTGACGGAATAGTGTGCAGATAAAACTTAGCTTGCTCAATATCTTCGTTTTGCTTCTTCTCAGATTTTGATATAAGTGTTGCCAGGTGAAACGGGTAGGTGGGGCTTCCCATCGTCGCTTCTGTTTGCACATGCATATGGATATGAGGTTGCGGAGATCTGCCAGAGTTTCCACAGGCGGCTATAACATCACCAGGGATTACATGGTCCCCCTCTTTTACTTTTATGCTGTTTAGTTTGAGATGACATAGTAATACATGCAGGCCAGATGTAAGCTTGATTAGGATAAAATTGCCCCAGTTGTTTTTAGTGTTTACCTCTCCGGGGGCATTATCTATTAATCCGTTCATTACCCTGACAACATAGCCGTGGGCAGGAGATATCACTGGTAAGCCGTAGCTGAAATAGTCTTCAAGTCTTTCCCCGTCGCCCTGGTAACTGTTGCCGTTATCAACCACAAAAAAATCTAGTGCATACTTCCATTGTTTCCGGTGGGTATGCGGACCTTCAAAACCCTGATAAACCTGCCACTCTCCGAAGAAAGGGGGTCTTAGTGGAACGCTGCCAAGCTTACCTGATCTTACCTTTGCCAGTCTGGCGCGTTCATAGTTGTTTTCCGGCAGGTCTGGATTTTCCAAAAGCAGGTGTGGTGATGATAGGGTTATTCTTTTGCGTAGTCCGGCCAAAATCGAAAATGTTGTAATTAAGAATGGAATTGCAAATACCGGGATTCCAAATTCACGCAAAAAGTTTTGTGTTGCCGCAGTAATCAATGCTGCAAGTGCCGCACCTAGCATAGCTAATGCAAAGCTTTTCCAGTCCGGTATGGTAAAAATTCCGCCAATCGCTACAGCAGTAAGGATAAAATTAAATCCTGTCCAGTCAGCTTGCCCGGAGTATTCAATTCCTGCAAAGAAGGTAAAAAATAGTTTTCCAACAATGTAGCCGCAAACTGCCAATAGTGCAAGGTAGCGTGATGTTAGCAGCATGCCTGCAAAAAATACTATACCAGCTAGTGGTAATGGGATAAATAAGGTAGATCCAAGGGCAGTAAAAAAGCCATCAATAACAGGGGTCATTATGGTTTGTGTTGGAGCATATGGTGTCAGGTAGTGGCTTAGGTTGGAGTAGCCACTGGCAGCAAAAGAGACTATAAGTGCAACAATGACAAAAGGTACGCTAAGTACCGGCAGTCGTTCCCAGCGCCAAAGAAAGTCGGTAGCAACCGAGGTTACAAAAACTGCCAGAATAGCTCCGCAGATTATAAGCAGAGCCAGATATGGATCGAAGTGATAAGTTGCCCCCAGTGTTAGGCCAACCAGTAGGCTGTTGTAGATATACATTCCACTTGCAATATTGGGGAATTTAAATAATCTGGCAGTCAGGTAACCACATACTGCAGCCAGCAGGCCGGATACTGCGGCATTGGGTAGCATGAATGTTGCCAGGATATAGACAGCGCCAATCCATGGGCTTTGGGTGAACATAATTGCTGCATATGCTCGAAATAGCCCGGCTAATGGTTGGTGTTGTTTTATGCTTGTGCCTACTATCATTTTGCTTTTTTGGATTCACGTCTTTGCGGGAATGACTTGATGTTTACCTTTTGTCTGTTGTTATTTTGAACGTATTCACCAAGTCTTTCGGTAGCCTTTCCTGAGCAATCATAACAGAGAGATCCTCTGCCTCTCTAACCAGATTTACTTCGCCGCTTTCACGTACCATTACTACATTCGGGCGGTACTCAATAAACTGCATCCACTGGGTGTTGTTATAGGCACCAACCGGACTGAACACCAGCACATCGCCAATATTGACTGGTGGTATTGAGATGTGGTGACGCATTACATCGATATTCATGCATAGCGGGCCATATAGCACAACATCTTCTGGAACTCCTGAAAGTTGTCTGATTGGGCGTACATTATGGTTGTACCAGAATGAGGTGAACATAATATTAACACCAGCATCCATGACCACAGCCTTTTTACCATCTGGCATTCTTTTATTGGCAACAACGGAAGATGCCAGTACTTCGGTGTCATCAACCACAGATCTGCCAGATTCTAGAATCAGTAGCGGACGCTCTTTGCCGTTGGCTTCGCGGTTTTCTGTTGCCTGCAAAAGAGTGTTACAGATAACCTCGGCATACTGATCAAAAGTTGGCACTACCTGTTCTGGGGGCAGGTAGGTTCCTTGTAGAGAGTTACGTGAACCAAAACCACCGCCGATATCTATGCTTTCTATTGAGGTTCCGGTTTGGATCTCAACCGCTTCCATAAAGTTGCACATGATTTGAACCTGTACTGCATAGGCCTGTGGATCTAGTACAAAGGTGCCGATGTGGCTGTGCAGGCCGTTTAGATTCAGGTATTCGCTGCTGCCGATGCGTTTGGCAACATCAATAGCCTGTCCTGATTCAATATTAAAACCGAATCTGCTCCAAGGTTCGGTAAAGCCAGTGTTAAAGTTTAAACGCATGGTGATAGGCACGGTTTTCTGTTTTTCTTTGGCAATCTGCTCAATCAGATATAGCTCGTCCAAATGGTCAACATGGATTTTTGCACCTTCTTCTATGGCCTGTTCCAGTATTGGTCTTTCTTTGTGGGGGCCATTAAAGATAATGTTTTTGCCTGGAATACCTAGAGCCCTTGCCTTTTGGTATTCAAATTCAGAAACAACTTCGGCCCATGAGCCTTGGTCGTGCAGTACGTTACAGATTGCCCCCAGATAGTTGGTCTTGTAGGACCAGCCGTGAATCACCTTTGGATATCTTGATTTAAAGGCACGGATCAGGTTGCGAGCATTATTTCTTAACTGCTTTTCCGAGATAATAAAAAGTGGAGAACCATATTGGTTAATGAGGTCTTTATACGCTACGCCATCAATTTTATCGTCATAGGTTTTCATTGCCGCAGCACCGTGCTTATTGGTGATGCCGGCCTGGTGCTGGGTAATTGTTGGCTTTTGCCATGTTTTTTTTGTCATGATTGCTTACCTGATAATTATTCTTTTATATTGTTCTTCTTTTAATTGGCTACACTTTCTTGGTTAAGTGCCAGAAAACCGTTTATGGCAATGGATTCAAACTCGTCAAGCGAAACGATTAGCTCTTCTGCATAGCGTATAAACAGTTTGCCTATATGGTATTGCTTAAATTCTGGGTTATCACCCATAATGGTTTGCACTAATGCTGCTGGCAGGTTTCTGCCAACTCCAACGGACAGGTATATCCAGGCTGGAAAGCGGGGGTTGATTTCGATAAGTTGGTAGTGACCAGCGGTATCAAGCATAACCTCAACTTCAAGCGGGCCGGGCCAGTTTGCTGCCTTGATTAAAGCCGCTGCTGCATCGTATAACTTTTTGTCGTCAATGCTTATACCAGCCCAGGCCTTGCCTTTGTCGGTAATTGCGCGTTTTTTCATCATGACAGCACCAAGCATATTGCCTCTGCCGTCACCGTAGGCGGTAAGGTTAACCTCTTCTCCTTCTACAAATTGCTGTACCAGTATAGGCAGCCCCCATTCAGCAGCAATGCTGTGGAATGCAGCTGCTGCCTCATCGGCGTTGTTGGCAACCTTGGCATCGTAAAACAGACCCTTTACCACCAACGGGTAGTGCCACCCTTCCATGTGGCAGTCATAGAACCATCCGGCAGAGCTGACTCTGGTAACGCCCGGGGTTTTGATTCCCGCCATACGCGCCAGTTCGGGGAGGTTATACTTATTTCTTAGTTTTAACTGCTCCTGGTCGGGGATCAGGGTTTTGATTCCCAACTCTTCAAGTTCAGGTTTGATGCGTGCTACCGCCTGTAGCTCAGCATCAAGGCAAGGAATGAAAATATCAATGTTTTCATGGGCATGAATCTCTTTAATTCGGCCTAACAGTGCTTCCTCACCACTTGAGGGGTATGGTAACATATAGGTTGCATTGCAGTAGTGTGGTCGGTATAAGCCGGGATCAAGAGCGTCATAGCTTAGCCCGATAATTTTACCGGAAAACGATTCAGATTCTTTGATACAACGGGCAACAGCCATTCCTGGACCTGGGTTGTCAGGTTTGGCGTTCATCCCGGTAATTGCAACTACGGGACGCTTGGCCATTACAATACTCCTCGAAGTCTGCCGGCGAACTCAAGGATATCTCTTTCTACATTTTCGCGGGTTACTTCATATTCAGTTGTAATCTTGTCTATGATGGTGCTGATATTTGTCGTCTGCTGCAGGATCTTTAAGATGGAAATTGCCGGTTCGTTTGCAGTAAAACTTCTGCCACTTACTGGGTCAAATACAAAACCACTTTCACTGGTTGCTAGTCGGGTTAAAATTTCCTGTTCGGGGAACAGATCGCTTTCAGCGCTCCACGGAAGGCTGTTGGAAAGGGTTTTGCGTTTTCGGCGCGCTTCCGGATTGTCCAACTCTACAACTTCTTTTACGAAGAAGAGCAACTCGTTATACAGGTCTTCTGTGGATCTGTCTGCTGGTAAACCATTGAGCTTGGAGATTGACTCTAAAATGGTCTTTTCAAATTGCTTGCGTAGCTTTCTAAGGGTATCGGTTTCAATTAACGGGTCTAGAGATCCTGATATCAGTAGAGTTGCCATATAGCCGTTATCTATAAGGGCATTAATTTTTTTTAGTAGCGCTTCTTCAGTAGTTGGAATGGAGCTGATAAAGTCGTATATTTCAGCTTCCTTTACCTTTAACCATTTGCTGATTACCTTATCCAGCGATGGGATATGACGCAGCATTTTACCTTCTGATATTCCTGAGTATCTCGAAATAAGCTGAGTAGAGATATGAGCGATTCTATTTTCAGCGGCAAGCTGATCAATGCCTTTATATATGGCATTTTGTAATTCTTCTGTTGTCATGTTACACCTGAGGAGTAGCTTGAATAATTATTATTTTCCTTATCTGGAAGTTCATAATAGACTAAAGAATTACTGCTGTTTGTTAATTTTTTTTAAGAAGTGTTAAGTTGAATTTATTGGAAGCTGGATAGTTATTTTAAGGCCGCATCTTTCGCTATTATTATCATTGTTACTTTTATTAGTGGCATAAATATTTTGAGCTTTTATATCTCCTTGGTGCAGGGTTATTGCTCCATGGGTTATAGCAAGGCCAAGACCAAATCCATCTTTGCTTTGCTGCTTGCCAGACTCTTTATCATAAACTCTATGAAACGGGGTAAATATCTTTTCAAGGTGATCTTCTGGGATGCCCGGGCCCTGGTCACTAACTTCAATCTTATAATACTCTTGGTTGTTATTTGTTAACCTAACTTCGATTTTTTCATTTTGTTTAGAGTGCTTTAAGCTATTTCTTATCACATTTTCTATAGCACTGTGCAATAAGTTGCCGGTGGTTTTAATAGGGAATTGTTGCTCAGTAGGATTAAAGATAATGAGGACATTTTTATTTTGAGCTTCAAATGCGGCATCATCACAAATCGTTATAATTAGGCTGTTTAGATCAATAGTGTCATCCAAGGTATGTGTGAAGCTTTCACCTAGAGTTGGTAGCTTTAGTATCTGACCAATCAGATCGTTGAGACGAAATATTTCGGTTTCTATCCTTTCTAATTCTTTGCTGATGGAACCATCTTTTTGCATGGCAAGATCTACAGCTATGCCTGCTCGAGCTAATGGTGAACGTAACTCATGAGATATATTGCGTAATAGTTTTTTTTGCTCAGATTGTGTGGCATGCAGTTTATCTGTCATTTTATTAAATATAGTCGCAAGAGAGCCAAGTTCGTCATTGCGGTTGCAGATTCTTGGGTCGATTTTGGTGTCCAATACACCTTGTACAATGTCATTGGTAGCACTATGTAAAATGGAAATGGGCTTGGTTAAATAAATCGCTAAAAATAGGCAAATTAGTCCGCATAGAACAATCAAGGCAATAAGTATCATAAGTATCTTATGTGGAGGGTTATTGGAATAGCTCTCGAAATGTTCTTTTGTAGGCATTCCTACCAGATACCAGGTATTAAGGTTTATATCTTCGATTCGTTTAATTTGCATGAAGTTGGAGATAAGTTCAGCAGATTGCTTATTCTGAATGAAATTATCAATATCAAACTGGGCCGGAGGAGGAAGGGGACGCTGTGAAATATCACGGCCATTTGCATCAAGCAGATATATCGGCGATATATTCCCAAGGGGGTTATTACGAATATGATATTTAAACGAATCCGCACCGCCGTTTTTTACAATTCTTTCCCATGAGTCCATGGCCTTTATAACAGGATTTGACTGAGAATTATAATTCGGTACAAACTGAAAATAGATAAAACCGGAGAAAATACTCAGCACCAAAAATACGGTTCCGAGAAAACCTAAGAAGAATCTAAAGTAAATTTTGTTAAGCATACTATTGCTTCGCTATTACTATATAACCAACACTGCGAATATTTTTTACTGTGAGTTTTTCAGCACTTATTGAATCGAGTTTTTTGCGGATGCTGCTGATATGTACATCAATGCTTCTATCGTAAGGAGTGAGCTTTCTATTCATTGCCAACTCAGAAAGCTTTTCTTTGGAAACAGTCTCTCCATGATTAATAAACAAGGTGGATAGGATGCTGTACTCAGCTGACGTCAGGCTTATGTCATTATTATTGAAATAGAATAGTCTGTTGTTTTCGTCCAGAGTTATATCGCCAAGGGTTATTTTGCTATCGTGATTGGTATTCGTAGCAGGTTTGTCTTTGCTGCGACGGATATTAGCTTTAATTCGAGCCACTAATTCGCGCGGTCGGCACGGCTTAGGAACATAATCGTCTGCCCCCATTTCCAGCCCAACTACTAAATCAACCTCATCCCCTTTGGCGGTCAGCATAATAATAGGGGTGTCTTTTTTCTCCTGAATGCGTTTTAAGACATCATAACCGTTCAGATCGGGAAGCATTACGTCAAGAATTATCAGATCGAAATTGTTCTTAGTGGCAGTGTCAATGCCTTCTGTTGCATTGTGTACTGCCTCGATATAAAAGCCTTCATTGGTTAGATATTCACTTATCAGATCGCATAGTTCTGTGTCGTCATCTATGAGTAAAAGTTTATCCATTATTCTAATAGTTGTTGTTGATTGGTATATAAAGACTACAAATCAATTGGTTGGATTACAAGGTATGGTTGAGTAATTAGCATTAAAAAGAGTCAACAATCACAAAACCCTTCTTGCCTGCCAGTATCTATTCCTCCAATAATCCAGGCCCATATCAGAGACCATAACCCCCTTGCTTTTGGATGCATGTAGAAATCTGTTATTCCCGATATATATTCCGGCATGACGCACAGTGCGGCTGGTTTTATATAAAACCAGATCCCCAGGTCTTAGCTGTGATGATCTGATTTTACTGCCAGTTGAAGCTAATAATTTGGTTGACCTTGGAACATTGGTATCAAATAGGTCGCGATAGGTTAGATATACAAAGCCGGAACAGTCGATGCCGCGTTTGCTCAACCCCCCGTATTTATAGGTAACACCTTTCCAGTTGTCATAATGTTCCAGCAGAGTTTCTCTAACATTAGAGTTTGAGTAGCTGCTTTGGGGGATAGGTTTTGTGATTGCCATTTTTGTTGGCGGATTGATTTGATTTTTTTTGTGGGGTTGTGGTTGGTCATTAACCGGGGCGGGACGGTAGTTATTTGAAGAGCAGCCAATGAATAATGTGGCAGTTAAGATTATTATGGCAATTGTTTTCATAGATAAGTCCTCGCCACGAGTTCAATGGAGCAGAGTGGTTAATTTGATTCTCCTATGGGTGGAGCCTCTATGCCTGCATCAAATTAAACTAAGCAATATCCTTTAGCGGCGTAGGTTTGGCAATCCCGTATCCTTGCGCAAAGTCTACACCTATCTCCCTGAGTTTAGCTCCAATGTCATCATTTTCCACAAATTCGGCAATGGTCTTTTTGCCCATTACATGGCCGATATCATTAATTGATTTAACCATGGCAGAATCAATAGGGTCTTCTATCATATCCTTAACAAAGCTACCGTCGATCTTTAAGTAATCTACCGGAAAGTTCTTCAGATACTCGAACGATGCCATGCCGGTACCAAAATCATCTAACGCAAATCTGCAACCGTATTCGCGCAAAGATTGAATCAGCTCTTTTGCAACATCCGTATTCGCTACCGCCATAGTTTCCGTAACTTCAAAGCAGATCTTTTCCGGTGGAATGCGGTATTTCTCAAACTGAGTTTCTATATGATTCAGTAGTCCGCTATCGCCAAGTGAACTACCGGAAAGATTGATAGAACACAGACTAAGTTCTTCCAGATGGTCAGGGTGCTCATGTAGCCATTTAAAGGTGTTTTTGATTACCCAGTAATCTATTTTGGTAATCATATTGTAGCGCTCTGCAGCTCCAAGGAAGATAAACGGAGGTACCAGTTTACCTTCTTCATCTGTCAGTCTTAGAAGAATCTCGTAATGCTTGCCGGTTGATTCTCCATCGTTAAGCGGGGCTATGGTCTGGTAGTAGAGTATAAATCTGTCATTATCCAGTGCGTCTTTAAGTTTGGATACCCACTGCATCTCACCATGACGATTTGCTATCTCAATATCATCTTCCCGATACAGGTGCAGTTTATTTCTGCCTGAATCTTTGGCCACAAAACATGCGCTATCTGCCTTGCGCAGAACCTCGGAAACATTTTCCGTTTCATTGTTGATAAGCACAATGCCCATACTAAGCGATATTATAAAGTTCTGCCCACGCCATGAAAAACCCTGCATTTCAATAGTGGTACGAATGCGGTTGCATGTCATAAGTGCTTGTTCTGCCGTACTGTTACGAAGCAGAATTCCGAACTCGTCTCCTCCAAGTCGGCCGACAATATCTCCCTGCGGAGATTCTTCCTCTACAACTGGTGCAATTTCCCGCAATAACTGGTCTCCTGCAATATGCCCGCAGGTATCGTTGATTACTTTAAATAGATCAACGTCTATATAAACCATTGCATGAATCGTGTTTTTCTTTCTTGCGGACTCAATAGACAGTTTTAATCGACGCTCAAATTCACGTCGATTTACCAGGCCGGTAAGCTCATCATGTGATGATTGATAGCTTATTTGGCGCGTAAGTTGTCTTGCTCCGCTAATGTCACGGAAAACCAATACAGTACCGGTGGTTTCACCATCTGCGTTGATTATTGGGGTAACAGAATCTTCAATGGATATCTTTTCACCTATTTTCGGAACCAGTAAGTGGCTATGCAGGCCAATGTTTTGGCCTAACTTAATAGCCTTGGTAACAGGGGATTCAATCTGCTCTTTGCTAAGCTCACTGATGATTTTGTATATTTCAGAGATATGGTTGCCAAGCGCTTCTTCAACTGACCAGCCAGTTAGCTTTTCTGCCTTAGGATTCATATGGCGGATACTTCCATTATGATCTGTTGTTATAACAGCATCGTTCAGGGCATTTAAGGTTAGTAGGTTTTTTTGTCTCTCTTCATTTATTTCTTCTTCTGACTCTTTGATCGAGGTGATATCGGTAATGGAGCCGCTGATATAAGGGGGAGAGTTGTCATCACAGCTTTCTACCGAAACTCCTTTGGCTAATACCCAGATAAAACCGGCGCTATTATGCTTGACTCGGTGAATGTGCTCAAATGAATCGATATTCCCTTTACAGATTCCACATAGCAATTGTTGAAATTCTTCGCGTTCATCGCCAAATATATTATTGATCCAAAGATTAAAGCTGGTTTCTGAATCGGATGGGTTATCAGGAGATTCTATACCCATAATGGCGTACCAACGATGGGTGAATTTTGCAGTTTTATCGCCTGGGTTAAAGCTCCAGAAACCATCGTTAGAGGTGTATGTCGAAAGCTGCAGGGCATGTTTTTGGGTGGAAAGGTCAGTAAAGAGAGTGCCAAGTTGTTCAATAAGGTCAGATGATTTGGAATTAGTAACGGTTTTTGATCTGCTATTATCAGGATTATCTGTAAGAAGCAGTTTATATAGGTTATGTAGTCGTTTTTTGAATGCGGTACTGGCAATTATTATCGCCACCATGGATGAAAGCATGATAGTGGCAATAATTATCAAATAGATGGCGATATTTGTCTTGCTGATTAAACTTGCGGAGGTATTATGTTCTGCGGCAATAGCTAAAGTAGTAAAACCAATAATTGAAAAGATAATTGCTGCTGTATAGCTTATTGATTTAATAAATTGTTTTAAAATAATAATTATTTTCATGACACACACACTTTATTGCGGCAATGACCGGATTGACGCTTATTCCCTTGGCACCATTCTCGTATAAAATACTTATGTTGGGTGTGACCTGCTTCCGTTTTAAATCAATTGCCAGAATCTTTGTTATAAAAGTTAGAACCCATTGGCAAAAATGAGGTTTTTTTCAGTACATTAGCCGTGCAGAAGCAGTTATTGGACTATCATATAAATAGCTATTTTATTAGCTCCTGGATTTCTAACCGTATGGATATATTGGTGAAATTGATTAGGCCTTCTATTAAAGCAATCTTTATATTATTTGCAGGGTTGATTGTCTGCAGCGCTGTTTATGCCCAGTCAGAAATCATTCTTACGGATGATATTGACAGATATGAAATAGGCAAACATATCCAATATCTTGCCGACCAGGACCACAAACTGACTATCGATGATATAGTGCAAAAAGATAGTGAGTTTATTCAAAGTGAGGATACAATCCCAAATTTTGGGTATACAGATGCATCATATTGGATAAAGGTTAAGTACAAATACAAAACGGATCTTTTGTTGGAGCCCAAAAGGTATGCCATTGAGATATTTTATCCGCTGCTGGACAATATAGAGGTTTACCAAAAAGATAGGTTTGGTAAGTATAAGGTTTCACGTAGAGGTGATAGCCTGCCGTTTTATTATCGTTCCCCAATGTATCGCAATCATATTATCAAGTTTGATGCAGCGCCGAATCAATCGGAAACCATATATCTGAAGTTTCAGACACAAGGTTCTATGCGTGTTTCACTGCATGTATTAAGTGATGATCACCTTTTGGAGCATATTAGTAATGTAGAGCTGCTCTACGGCATTGGTTTTGGAACACTACTTATGATGGTGGTTTACAACCTGTTCCTGTTTTTTTCGTTGCGGGAAAGCGTTTATCTCAACTATGTTTTTTACACCCTATCATTTCTGGTGCTTCAGCTAAGTCTCACCGGGTATGCCTTTGAATTTCTTTGGCCATCAAATGTTTGGCTTGCAAACTATGCGATAAGTATTTGGGGTTCGATATTTATATTTATGTCGTTGATGTTTTTAAGAAGCCTGTTGCAAACCAGTACAAACTTACCAAAGGTTGATAAGTATTTAAAAATATTGGCAGCATTGGCTGCAGTGAATATTTTGCTGAGCTTTGTTTTAGATTATGGAACTACGATAAGGTTTTTTTCTGTTCTGAGCGGAATACTTGCAACGATTTTGATAACAACCGGTGCAATCGGACTTTATTATAAAATCAGGGCTGCAAAATACTACGTTCTTGGTTGTGGAATCCTATGGGTTGGGATAGTAGTTTACGCACTAATGGCAAAAGGGGTAATAGAAAATAATTTCTGGACTGAGAATGGACTATTAATATCCGCGATTATCGAATTATTGATATTTTCATTAGCTCTTGCAGACAGAATTAACTCTGAACGTCAGCAAAAGGAGCTTATTCAAAAAGAGTCTCTGGAATATTTAAATGACTATGTCTCTGTTTTTGAGAATGCAGAAGAAGGGCTTTTTCGCCTATCTCTTAAGGGTAGATTTACCAATATAAATACCTCTCTGGTCAAAATTCTTGGCTGCTCCGGCAAAGAAGAGATAATTGAAAGCCATATCAACCCATTGCGTCGCTATTTTACTAGTTTGAATGCCGTAAAAAGGTTTATTAAAATTCTTAGGCAGAATGACAAGGTAGTTGCATTTGAACTTGAATATAACAAGGTAGGCAGTAATGAAATTGGTTGGGTTTCTTGCTCTGCCAGGTTGGTACGTGATCAGGATAATATTCCGTTGTACTATGAAGGATCAGTGCTGGATATAACGGCTAAAAAAGAAAAAGATCTTACCGAAAAAATGATGGAAGAGGTAAGGGCAGATGCACAGGCCAAAGGGGTATTTTTGGCAAATATGAGCCATGAAATCCGTACACCAATGAATTCGGTTCTCAGTTTTGTAGAACTGGCTCAGAGGTTGCCTGATCAGACTCCAAAAATGACCGATTATCTAAAAAAGATAAAGCTCTCATCCAAAAGTCTTTTGCAAATCATTAACGATATTTTGGATCTGTCAAAGATAGAAGCGGGAAAGCTACAGCTGGAAAAAATCAACTTTGATATATTATCGGTTGCAACAAATCTGCGCGAAATATTTACTGATGAGGCCGAAAAGAAAGGGCTGCATTTTCAGGTAAATGTAGCAGAAGGGATACCGCACAAACTTATTGGTGATCCCGTTCGCCTGAATCAGGTCTTAGTTAACCTGATAAGTAATGCCATTAAATTTACAGATAAAGGTTCGGTAACCTTAGATATAACTCATAGCTTTACATCGGATAAATATGTCAGTCTTAAGTTTAAGATTACTGACACCGGTGTAGGGATACAGGAAGATCTGCTGCCAACAATGTTTACTCCGTTTAATCAGCTTGAAGAATCGGTAAGCCGTAAATATGGAGGTACTGGGCTGGGGCTATCTATATGTTCCCATCTAGTAAGTATGATGCGCGGTAAAATATTTGTTGAAAGTGAACTTGGAAAAGGATCGTGTTTTACGTTTACTTCGTCATTTAAAAACAGGTCAGTGTTGTCATCTAATGAGCATATTGTGGAGGTTATTGAACACAGAAGCAATAAAATAGAAGCTAAAGAGCTGGATGTTAAAAGTGTACTGATTGTTGAAGACAATCCTATGAACCAGGATGTGTTAAAGGAACTGCTTTCAGATTTTAATGTTGATATTTTTGTTGCAGAGAACGGGCTGGAAGGTGTTGAAGCGATAAAACAGCAGTACTTTGATCTGGTGCTGATGGACATACAAATGCCAGTAATGAATGGATATGAAGCTGCAGAAAAAATTCGTGATCATGGATATGAAATGCCTATCATTGCGGTAACTGCAAATGCCCTAAGAGGGGTAAAGGACCAGTGTTTGCAGGCGGGGATGAATGACTTTATGAGCAAACCAATCGATGTTCCGGCGTTTATGAATAAAGTGAAGTTCTGGTTAAATACCGATGACGGTGAAGTGGAAGACTCCGAACAGTCTTCATTAGAATTTCAGCTTAAAGAAGATGAGCAGGAAATTTTGGAGGCAATGCAAAGAGCATCAGAAGTGACAGTTATATCTGCTAACTCAGAATCAGATATAGATTTTTCCGATCCGATATTTTTAGATTCGACAAAAGCAATCATTGATCAGGAAAAAGCATTGGTAAGTATGAATGGCAATAGTCAGCTTCTGGTTAAACTCCTAAATGACTTTATAAATAATGAACAGAATTCAGCTGAAGAGTTAGTAAAAATGTTATCAAGTGATAATTTTACAACCGCACGTATGAAGGTTCACACCATAAAAGGTTTGGCAGGTAGTTTTTGCTGCGAATCCCTGTTCAAGATCAGCCTCATGCTACAGCAAGAAATCGATAATGGTAGAACCCAGTACTTGCGCATGTTAATGCAGCGCTACCAGGAACTACTGCAACAGTTTATTGACTCAGCGCAACAGATAATTAAAGCTGAAAGCCAGAAATCACAGCAGCGAAAAAATAGTAACAAGCAGGCTGAAGCAAAAAGCGAAAAGCTCATCAAGCTTTCAGAGTACCTGGATGAAAATAACCAACTTGGACGCGACATCCTTGAAGCCTTAATTAAAACCAGCAAAGACAAGGAAAAAACAAAAATAATGGAACAGATGATAGAAGCGATATCTAGTTTTGATTTTGGTAGAGCGCGGGAGTTGTTTAAGTCCCTGTAACCAGCTGTCATGCCAGCTCAGGCTAGTATCCGGTTGTTTAATATGGATTCCCGCCTGTGCTGGAAATAACGCAAATAGTAAAATTACTTAGCATTCAACTCCACAATATCCCCAAGCTGCTTATTAAACTTGCCGAAGATGCTGTCGTCGATTGTGTAAACCCATGGCGAAAATTCTTTTCGGTACTGCTGGGCAAGCTGTGCTGAATTGGATGAGTTGGCAGGTTCCGGGACGGTAAAATCGAAGGTGATTTGTGCGGTTTTGTCTTCCTTTTGTTTGGAGCAAATCGCTACAATAGTCATACCGTCGAAGGTTTTGTAGATGCGGCTGCTAAAGATATTCTCTTTATTAATTCCACCTTCTCTTTTTGCAACGTCCACTGGTTTAATTTCATTTATTAGGCGGGCGATATTGTCTACGAAACGCGGGTTTTTGGGGGCAGAACTTTTGCCGCCATGGACTACCTTGTAACTTTCATTATTTGTATTGCGAGTGATTTTATATGGTGTGTCATCAATCGGCGAGTATTCCACGCTTTTGATGTTGTTTTCATTGATATTAACCAGGTTTGTATCCAGCCAGTCTAGTGCTCGGCTTTGCACAATAAGTTTGCTCTGTGTCAGCCATGACTGTTTTTCTTTGGCCTTGCGTAGGTAGGTGCCTTTGTTGATTTTGTAGCGGCCGATAATGATGTCTTCCAACAGTTTTTCTTTGGAGTAGATAGTTACCCTGGAGCCGGAACCTTTTTCTTTGGTTACCTCTTCGACACCAAGCTGGATATAGTTTTTCTCCTTGGTGGTTTTGGCTTCAAACAGCTTCGCTTCTGCCAGCTGTGTTAGCAGATCCCTTATAGCTGTGAAATTGGCCTTGTAGTTGGATTTTTCAGTATGAGCCCATCTGTCGTTTGATTTAGTAAGGATGATTGCTTCATTGCCGGAGTGTTGAATCAGTACCTTATCTACCATATTTAGCTTTTCTTTTAGTTCAGGCAAGAATAGTTGCTCAGATGATAGCCCGGTTTCAGGCTGATTTTTAGAGTTAATCACTAATGCTGCAATAATGCAGATTACTGCGATTATAGAGATGATGATCAGGTTATTTCGGCTCATTATTCTTATCCTTTATATTTCTTATAACGCCTGTTGGAACGCACAACCGCGACAACAATACCAAAGATCGCTACCAGCGCAGGCACAACTAAAATATCTATCCACTTAAGCAGAATGCCAAGGTTTTCAATATCCTTATCCAACTGATGTCTTACCACGCGCAGCTCTTTTCTGGTTTCCTCACGCTCTTTGCGGTATTGCTTGATTGCCTGCTCCTGTTCCGGAGTAAATAGCATTGAAGAAGACTGATCACGGGTTTTCTGGATCTCTTCAATCTTGGCCTTGGCTACATCAAGCTGATTAACAAGTTCCTGTTCCTTTTTTCTGAATCGCTCTTCTGCGTTGAAGCGCAATTCTTGCACTAATTCAAACGGGCGCGAGTAAGTGCCGCGGCTTCGGATGCTGATAAGATCGGTGCTGCCTGCAAGTTGTTCAACCGCATTGATTACAAAGCTGGCGTTGTGTGCGATCGGGATAAACTGAGTTTCTCCAAACATCTGTTGTACTCTGGCCCACATACGGTCGTGCAGCATATCACTGTCACCTACAACAATTACGTTTATAGGTTGTAGCGATTGGGTGATATGTTCCGGAGTTCCTTCGTGGTTATTTACCGGCTTGGTAAATGCTGATTTGGCATTGCCGGAGATGCGATATGCTGCTACATGCTGTTTATCCAGCGGTTGGAATGAGTCAAGTAGCTGTGAAGGATCAACGGTAAATTTAACCTGTTGTGTTGGCAGGGTACCGCTGATTTTGCTACTGATAATAAGTGGAGTTAGGG
The DNA here is from genome assembly GCA_004796365.1 of Gammaproteobacteria bacterium. Lineage (GTDB taxonomy): Bacteria > Pseudomonadota > Gammaproteobacteria > QZLD01 > QZLD01 > QZLE01. The sequence goes on from QZLE01000147.1 coordinate 31,428, forward strand.
TAGTAGTGGCACCTTCGATTGATGATAGCACCGCGCTGTGGGCAATATTGATATTGTTCAGCTCTCTGGTGATAGCCTCTTCGCTGTTTAGTGCCTCACCTTCAAAGCCAAGAACTGTAAGATGTGCCTTGGGGCGGTTTTGATAGCTGACAGAAACCGGTAGGGCATAGGTCTTATCGGCAAGTACCATTTCTGGTTCCTGCTTTACACCCCATGCTGTCATTAGTTTTTCCAGGGAAGAGCTTTTATCGCTTAGGCGATCTTGCATCTGATTGCCTGGTACTGCCACTTCTATATCGGAGTGAGCATCGACAAACAGAAGCACACGGCCGCCTTTGAGTACAAACTGGTCTATCGCATACTGCGATTCCTCCGACATATTCTTCGGGTGGATAATCATCAGGGTGTCGATATCTTCATCGATTTCAGTAAATCCGGTATCAATAAGGCGCATGTCAAATAGCTGTTGCAAAAACTGGTAGACTCCCCAGCTATCAATGTTCTTGCCAGTTCTTGGGTCGATACGCCCAAAGATCGGCAGTGAAGAAACCACGCCAACTACTGGCTTTTCGGGGTGCGCAAGTGTGTGGATCATCTTGCTTAGCTCATATTCAAGGAATCTTTCGTTCTCAGGCTGCAAAAAGCCGATGGTTTCCAGATCATCCACAGCATTAGTAGCTGCGATGCCCATGTAGATGTTGGTCTCCGGTGTCAGTGGAATTGCCTGCAGGCCAAATTCCGCAGCCTTGTCTTCCTCTTCAGAATACGGCTCTGGGTCAATCACTTTCAGGTTAATTTTGCCACCGGCATAACGCTCATATTCCTCAAGAATTTCCTCAACGCGGCTGGCATAGTTGCGTATATGTGGGATTTTTTTTGTGAGCTTTTCTGAGTAGTAAAAATATATATTGATCGGTTCATCAATTCCTTTAAGGATCGACTTGGTACCGTCTGACATGGTGTAAAGTTTGTTTTCTGTTAGGTCAGCTCTTACTCCGGTAAGTCCCAGGTTAACAGCAAGGATAAACGCCAGGTATAAAATTGCGATAAAAAGTAATGCGGTTCCAGATAAAATTTTCTTATTCATATTCGTTCCCCTATGATGCCTTTTTAGAGTCGATGATAATTGCGGTTGCATACAGCCAGACAATAATCATAGAGACGAAATAGATAATATCGCGCAGGTCAATTACACCTTTGGCCATTGAGTCAAAATGAGTTAGAAAACTAAGCGATGAAACGGCGTCAACCAGCATTTCCGGGGCCCATCCAGAGAAGGCATCAAGAACGATAGAAAACCCAGCTAGTAGAAGTATAAAGTTGATTGCCAGGGCGATGATAAATGCAATCACCTGATTTTTGGTGGCAGCTGAGATACAAGAGCCAACTGCAAGCAAGCCACCTGCCATAAGGATAGTGCCGAAATAGCCGCAGATTATTACCCCGTTATCAGGTGAACCGAGGATATTGACTATGACCCAGATTGGGAAGGTAAGCATGATTGCAATGGTGGTAAATGCCCAAGCTGCCAGAAACTTGCCCAAAACAGCCTGCCACATCGAGATTGGCAGGGTCAGTAATAGCTCGATAGTGCCGGTTTTGCGCTCTTCTGACCATAGGCGCATGGTGATTGCCGGAATCAAAAACAGGAACAGCCAGGGGATATATTCAAAGAACGCCTTTAGACTAGCTTCTTCAATTTCATAAAAATTGCCAAGGTAAAAAGTGAATACACCTGCCAGTACCAGGAAGATAATAATGAATACATAGGCGACGGGTGTGGTGAAATAGCTTTTGAATTCACGAGAGAAGATAATCGAAGTCATATTCATTGTTGTGCTCCTTCATCTTGTTTCGCGGGAACTGATGGTTTATCTCCACACTGTTCCTCAGTTTTAGATTCCAAGTCACCTGCTGTAACAGAACGGAAGAAATCATCAAAGCGTCCGCGTTCCAGATGGATCTCTTTCACATCCCAACCTTTTGACTCGACCAGAGCGGATACCTTATTGAAAAGATCGGTTCCATTTTTTTTATCAGTAGGGAAGGTAGTAAATCTTTCGGTTATTTCATCAAATTTAACGGATGTCGCGCCTTCAACCTGTTCCAGGCTGGTAATCACGTCGCTGAAGTCACCATCTTCACTAAAGCTGATGGTTACGGCTCCGTAGTATTGTGAGCGTTCTTCTAGTTCATGTGGTTTTCCGTATGCGACAATTGAGCCTTTATCGATCACAATCGCTCTGGAACAGACCGCGCTGACTTCTTCCAGGATATGGGTAGAAACAATAATGGTTTTGTCCTCGGCCATAGCCTTGATAAGTTTGCGAACCTCGTATTTCTGATTTGGGTCGAGTCCGTCGGTTGGTTCATCTAGGATCAGAATTTTGGGATCGTGAATAATTGCTTGTGCTAGCCCGACGCGGCGTTTGTAACCTTTGGACAGGGTGTCGATAGGTTTGAATAATACATCTTGGATATGGGTCTGTTTGATAACAGCATCTATGCGCTCTTTGACTTTGCTACCGGTAAGTCCGCGTACCTTGGCGATAAATATGAGGAACTCTTCTGGAGTCATGTCGCCATAGGCCGGAGCGCCTTCAGGCAGATAGCCAATAATTGACTTGGCTTGTACCGGTTCCTCGGTGATATCGTGGCTCCCAACAGTAATCTGTCCATCGCTTGGGGTAAGAAAGCCGGTAATCATCTTCATCGTTGTAGACTTTCCAGCACCATTTGGGCCCAGAAAGCCCAGCACTTCGCCTGACTCAACAGTAAATGACAGATCATTTACCGCGGTGAAGCTGCCAAACATCTTGGTAATATTTTTCAAACTAATCATTTGTTAGCCCTATGCTTAAACTATCAAATTGCATATTGATAAGGCACCTGACACTAGGTGTCAAGAGGTGTAAAAGGGATGGGTAAAAAAAGATTTATTAATGGAATCTATACAAATTATTGCTGTCCATAATTCTTCGCAGCTATTTTCACTGTTTCCTATCGTGATTTCTGCAGAAGTTGCTTTGATGCATCCCTGATTATTAATTTTGCGCAGCGATAATACCATTTTATTGGTGCTAGATTAATAGCAAACAGTGATATATTTTTTATCATATTGATAGGTAATAATATTTTTTTAGTCTTTTGTATTGCGCTTCAGCAGCAGCTTAATTTCTGCAAAATATTTAAATATAAAAAGCTGAGCAAAACAGTATGTTGAGGTTTATATATAAAGAATACTTTAATAAAAAAATATAACTGCCTGGTATCTAAAGTATACGTAATTATATTGAATATTATCCACAGAAGCTGTGGATAACTTTGTGGACAAAACACAGATAACCGGAAAAAATGCAATAAAAACGTGAACTATATCAAATTGGTTAAATTTTAAACAGCCAAAAATACCTAATTAAAACAATAGCATAAAGTGGAGGTATTGATTTTGTTACATTTTTTTGAAACTGGTTAACGTTTTTTCTAACTTTGTTAACAACTTATGTGGAAGGACAAAACATCAACCATTAAAAAACATATTGTTGCAGCAGCAAGAAAGAGGGAAATTATCGCTAAAGTTGCTACTCTTATTGTTAAGATAGAGAATGCGGAAAAAACTATGGATGACAGCCCATATACACCACCAGAGTCTGACCTGGAAAATAAAAAACTATTACCCAAAGGGTTTAATGAAAAAAACTTAAGTAGCAGAAATCTCTTTCTTGCTGGTTGTATCTCTTTGCTGATGATAATTATTGATATAGCGAGTTATGCACTTTCAATTTTATCAGCAGGTCCAACATCACCTATGCAAAACGAATATATTGTTATTGCTTTGATCGCTATAGGTCTTAGTATTTATCTTTTAACTGTATTAAAAAAGTTTTTAAAACTTAGGCTGTATGCAAAAGGTACTGATGGCTATATAAACATCTTGATTATACTGAATCTTGTTTCGCTGATTTTTCTTTTCTTTTCGGTTTCAGATATTCAATCACTGAAAACTACTATGGCCATGATCAATATTATTGCTTTATGTCCGATTGGTATTGTTGTTATCTTATTTGGTTTGAAGCTTAAAAAATTACCGGAGTATCCTGGGTTGAACTTTTATGCTTGGGCCATGATTGCGTCCGGGATAGGGTATGCAACAATAGTTTTGTTTTTTCTAGGTTTTTTTGTCGGTATTCTTGCCCATATTCCGTATGCATTAATTATGTTTACCGCCTCGGCTGAAGTGGCTAGAATCCCCAAAGCCCCCTAAATCTCTAATTTAACTCTGGGTTGGTAGGAAAATATCTTTGCTAAGCCTATTTGTTTCATTAAATTTCGTTTATTATCTACTGACCTATCTGTTCTAGGTGGTTTTTTCACGGAAGTACAATTTAATCAGGGAGAATGGACATGCATAACAATTTGCATCGGTTGTTATTTTCATCAATTATTACAGTATTTTCTTTAGCTTTATTCGTTTCATCAAATGCAGCTATGGCTAAACCGGCGATGGCGTTTGTTCAGGTCAATAAATTTCGCCCAATGCGCACTATTCCTTCAGCAGGCGCAGTAAAAGAGGTTGGTGGAATTCAGTATGGCAAGCATGTTGATATAAAGCTAAAAGATGGCTCAACTGTTAGATGTTTTCCCGCTGCAACCAAAGATCCGCAAAAAGTATCTAAGAACTGGTATTACCTACCAACTAATCCGAGAATTTCCACTGATAAAGATGGTACTCCAAAGTTTTCAATGGTACGTTTTGTAACAGATAAGACCAAAGAACAGGGGGGGGTTGATGGCGCCATTCTTCACTTTATGGTTGAGTATGGCCTGGATAAAAAACAAAAGAGAGAAGTAGCAAAGCTTCTTAAAAAAGAAATGAAAGGCGCAAAGCTAAAAGGTGCAGTGCCGCTGGAGCAGGGAGCTGAAGGCAGTTCCTTCCAGGTTGTATCAGCGACCCTAAATGACAAGGGGTTTAGTTCAACTCTCATTACCAGTGGTAAAGCGCCGGTAATGGAGGGACAGAAGGTTGCAGTTGCAGCTAGATTAGATCAATACGGAGCAACCCTCCTGGCCAAGAGTATGGAAAATCCAACCACTGATATTTCTGTGGTTTTTGATTTGCAATATGTAGTTAAGCTACCTGCATATGATGTTACTGTTACCATTGATTATGACCAGTTCCATGTGATATCAAGTGAGTCAGAACAAAATCGTGACAAAATTACTAAGACTAAAAAATACTGGGATCCAAAATTCTGGAATATTTTCCATCACTCCAAGAAAAAGACTACCACTTTGACAGAAACAGAAAAGACGGAAATTGTGGATTTTCTTCAAGAAACCGGTGTGGTTCAGTTCGACTATATTCAGCATGTCCCAGATGCAGATAAAGAGATCGTTGAGAGTGGGTTGCATAAGTTGGTTATGGAATCATTCTTTGATATGCAGGACCGCCTTGGAACCCCTCCAGAAGAAGGTGGAGATGACGAACTAAACGAAGAGGAAAAACAGCGCCGCGAAGAGCGTGCAAAAGCTGCAAGAAAGGTGAATCATTACAGATATACCCAGGCTAAACAAAAAACCATTACACGTAAGTCTAAGCAGGTGTTGTCACTGAAAAAGGTAATTGCCAGATATGAGCCGCACCAAATGGTTGGCAATATTGGTACCTGGTATAACAAATACAAAGATAATCCAAAGTTGTTCAGCGAAGTGAATTTAGACGATCCATTCTTCCAAAGGCGAGAGGTTCGTTTTGTAATCGATAATGAAGCTTATGATATCTTTGAGCAGATGGTTAACTATGCAACAGTAAAGGTTAGGGTAAACCGCAAGGGACAGAGGCCATTTCTTGATGAAGTTACCATCGATAAAAAATATTTGGAAAACAGTGGACAAACAGCAATGTTATCCTATGCACGCATGGGTGATGATGCGCAAAACTTTGAATATGCAGCACAGTGGAGTTTGCGTGGGGGCCACCTGTATCCTAAAAAACCTAAATGGAAGAGTGGTGAGTTAATGGCAGTAACCCTTGCAGCTCCAGTTGAACCACAAATCATTGAGGCTGAGGCAGATTTGGATGAGCTGGAAGAGATGAATATTGCCCGGGCGACAATCGAGCTAAGGTATAAAAGATTTGGCAAAAAATACGACGACAAAAAAGGGTTTGCTCTATCACCAGGAGTAGGTGAGCCAATTGTATCCAAGACTATTTATAATGACAGTGATAATGATCTAATAGAATATCGTGTAATCTATCACCATAAAAAGGCTGGGAAAGTAAAAGATGATACTTGGAGAACAGTTGATGGTGGTTACATCTATTGTGCTCCAAGCGAAATGATAGTCAACATAATTGCAGATATAATTGAAAAGTTAGCAAATTAGATTTGTATACATATTACGCTATTGTACTCAGACTGCCCGATTTTATCGGGCATTTTTTTTATAACTAAATATGTCTATCATGTCCCCCCAAGTTTGGTAAATATATACTATTATTTAAAACAACTTACCAAAATTTTATGGCATCATTATGGGCAAAAAAATCCTGCTTATTATTTATATGGTCTTTTTTGCAAGTTCAATTGCTGCTGCCCAGGAAATAAAGTCCCCTTCTCAGATCATAACTTTTAACATGACCTATGATGGTTACCCACCGTTTATGATTTGTAATAAGGAGGAAAAAACTTCGTGTGGGATAATGTATGAAGTTTTTACCAAAATAATGGGTAAGTTAGGGTATTTAGTGCGAACAATACACGTACCGAAAAAAAGAGAAATTGAATTTTTTATATCGGGGAAATTAGATGCACATGCAATGGCAAAGGAATGGGTGGAAAACCCTGAGGATTATGTTTTTAGTGCGCCGATCTTAAAAGCTCGAAACCTAATATTTTCAAATGTAAATAATCCTGTTAAATATAGAAGCATCAAAGATTTACTTGGTAAAAGAGCCATAACCAACCTAGGTTTTGTTTACCCACCTTTAACCAAATATTTTGAGGAAGGAGCTATTAAGAGATTTGATGCCATAGGTGAAAAAGCAATGATGCGAATGGTGTTATATGGGCGTGGTGATTTTGCAATAGTTAATGAGCATGTTGGTAGGTGGCTTATTAAGAATAATAGCTGGCATAATAAGTTTGTGATTTCTGAAAGAGATATAACAAACTATGATTACAGAATTATGTTCACAAAAAAGCTTGAAAAGGTTGTTACAAAATTTAATCAGCACCTTGAAATAATGAAAGAAAACGGGGAGATCGATGAAATTATTTCAAGGTATATCAATTAAGAAAATAATATGAAGGTACTTGAAACTATTTTCTTATGGTTAAATATTCAAAAAATAGCAATTATTATTATTGCTATTTTGATTATTATCTTTTCTGCGCTAAGTCTGGCTGATGAAAAAAAAGTAACTTTAGCATTTGAAGAAGTACCCCCTTATGCCTATTACGAAGATGGAGAGATAATAGGTTTTTATCCTGATTTACTAAAGGCTATCTATAAAGATAGTGGCTACAAAGTACAAATGAAAATTTTGCCTCCAAAAAGAAGCAATAAATGGTGTGAACAAGGGATTATAGATGGGGTGGTTGGTATTGCTGATGGTGTTATTACATTTGAAGGAGAAGTGTTTTCTGAAAAAATATATGAAGCTAGTATA
>QZLE01000027.1 GCA_004796365.1 Gammaproteobacteria bacterium
CTACCGTCAGAAACTGTAGTGTGATTATGAAGATGCCCATAATAAACATTCCAGTTACCAATAGAAGATGCTGCCATTGCAACTGAGGAAAGGACTGAAAGCCCGGTAAGTAATAACACCCTGATAGATAATTTTCTCATCTTAAACTCCTTGATAAAAATATACGAAAACAAAAAACATATGTGCATAACAAACATATGAATACGAAAAAAAATACGAAAAAAGTGCCCGATAGAATTTCCGTGACAGAATCGAGCGACTATCTTTATCCACTTGCAGTGTTACATGTCAGTTACAGGACAATGAAAAATTTATGTCAGTTTTATGAATGCAATTTATTCTAACGAATGATACAAGCCTTGCTTGAATAAAAAAAGAGTGTAACTCTCAATACTGTATTGTTTCACTAAAAATACGGCGCCCAAAGGCGCCGCTGTTCGTTAAGTAAAATGACGTTTTATAGAGCTATTCGTATGTAACCACCAATTTTGGTGCTTTACTACTTGAGCCGTTATATGACTCGGCAGTGCGCTCACCAGCACCGGTAATAATCATCACAATCGAATTACCAGACGACCACCCAGAGCGGTTGACAATCTCCTGCACTACGGTTGCCAGGTTCGGAGTACGTTGATCGGCACCGGCAGCCCCCACTGAAGTCCAAGGCGCTGGGTTCCAATTGACACTGGCCGAGGTGGTGGTGCGATCGGAGATATTGTATTTCGTTGTGGTAAAACCTCCAGCGTTATTAGTATCATGCCCCTTGATGGTCAGGCTAGTAGAGCCAGAGTTCTTCTCATCGACAGTGAACTGGATGTAGGCGTTGGTGATCGTGGCACCCTGCGGGATGGTCATGTTGCGGAACCGGATCCCCACGTATTGATTACCTTTGCTGCCATCCTTCACCAGTTCCAGGTCGGAGCTGTTAAGGTACATCCGACCGCCACTCTGGTACTGCTCGGCATCGTCATTACCTGTTGATACTCGGCGACTGATGGTGACAGGCTGACTACTCTGACCCGCTTCCACTGTGACCACCACGGTATCGGTATCGGTGGCGCCGTCATTGTCGGTCACGTTCAGGACAATAGTGTGGGTACCGACACTGAGACTGACAGACGGGGTGCTGCCGGAGGCGATAGTGGTTGCCCCCTCTTTCCAGGTATAAGAAGCAATGGAACCATCTGGGTCGTAACTGCCACTGCCGTTCAGCGTGACCGTCTCGCTGCCGTTGTTGTTGTCGTCGATGATGGTCTGGTTGTTGCCGGCATCAGCAACCGGATCCTCATTGGGTGGCGGCGTGCTGCCGTCATCAAGGTAGGTGATGGAGAGCAGTGCGGCCTTGGAGCTGGAACCGTTATAGGACTCCGCAGTCCGCTCACCACTGCCACTGATGAAGAAGGCCATTGAGTTGCCTTGTGACCAACCGGAACGGTTGACAATCTCCTGGACGATAGCAGCCAGATCCGGTGTGCGCTGATCGGCACCAGCTGCTCCGACCGAATTCCACGCCGGTGGATACCAGTTGACACTGGCAGAGGTGTCCGGACGCGAAGTTACGTTATACGAAGATGTCGTGAAGCGGCTGGCGTTGTTGGTATCCTCCCCACGGATGGTCAGGCTGGTGCTGCCGCTGTTGGTCTCATCCACGGTGAACTGGATAGTGGCCGACTGGATCTGTGCTCCCTGCGGTACATCGATGCCATTGAATCGGATACCGATGTGCTGGTTGCCACGTGTTGAACCGTCGTAGACCAGTTCCAGATCAGAGCTGTTCATGTACATACTGCCACCGGAGTTGTACTGTTCGACATCATCATCACCGTGATTGACACGTGAGGTGACCGTAACCGGATCGCCGCCACCGGAACCGGCATTGATAGTAATCACCACCGTATCATCCGAAGTGGCACCGTAATTGTCGGTCACTGTCAATACGATGGTATGGGTGCCGACATCGAGATAGACAGCCGGGGTGGCACCGGTGGCGATGGTGGTGGAACCCTCTTTCCAGGTGTAGGTGAAGATCGAGCCGTCTGGATCGTAACTGCCGGTACCATCCAACTGCACCTGCTCACTACCGGACAGGTCATTGTCGGTCAAGGTTTGGTCAGAACCCGCATCAGCGATTGGATCTTGGTTGATAACAACCCCTTCTTCGACGGTGATCACCACGGTATCGGTATCAGTGGCTCCGTCGTTATCTTCCACAGTCAGTACGATAGTGTGAACTCCCACACTTAGGTCAACACTTGGAGTAACACCGGTCGCAATAGTGGTGGTTCCCTCTTTCCAGGTGTAGGCAACAATTGAACCATCCGGATCATAGCTAGCGGACCCATCAAGGATTACCGTTTCAGAGCCAGAAGTATCTGTATCAGTTACGGTTTGATTAGGACCAGCATCCGCAACAGGATCGTCATTGCCGCCTGAACCCGGAGTCAAGTAGGTGATCGACAGTAGGGCTGCCTTGGAACTGGAGCCATTATAGGATTCAGCCGTCCGTTCCCCGGAACCATCAACAAAGAAGGCCATCGAGTTACCTTGCGACCAGCCGCTACGACCGACAATCTCTTGTACAATCGCTGCCAGATTCGGTGTTTTCTGATCGTTACCTGCCGCACCCACAGAGTTCCATGCCGCTGGAGACCAGTTTACGCTAGCTGATGTCTTCGGACGGGAGGAGACATTGTATGCAGTGGAGGTGAAACGCTCCGCATCATTCGAGTCCTCACCACTGATGACTAGACTGGTAGTTCCACTGTCGACCTCATCCACAGTGAATTGAATACTGGCCGACTGTATCTGCATTCCCTGTGGAACATCAACATTGTTGAAGCGAATCCCAACCAGTTGGTTGCCACCAACATAACCATCATAGACCAATTCGATGTCGCTACTAGTCAAGTACATTGACCCATCAGAGACCTTCTCTTCTACATCATCATCGCCATGGTTAACGCGGGACGTTACTGTTACTGGAGAGCCGCCGGAGCTGTTATTTACAGTGATGTTCAGTGTTGCTTGTACCGGTGCATTAATTCCATCACTGACACTAACAATCCAACTATTGGCACCAACATCACTACTTAAAGGTGTACCGCTCAGGGAACCATCAGCCGCAACATAAAGCCATGCAGGGCCGCTGATCTTCGCAAAGGTCAAAGGATCGCTTTCAGCATCGTCTGCGTCATCTGCAAGTGTACTGCTATAAGCTGATTCCTCGATCGCACTTGTTTCAGTAACTGGATTGCTGCTCCAAATTGGAGATACATTGCCAGAACCACCGCTAATGAAGATAGGGGATGAAATAGCTTCATCACCGTCTGTCTGGCGAATGCGAACATAGAAATAATCTCCGTCCGCACTGTTGACAGCATCGGTAATGTTTACTTCAGAAGTATTTGGGTACCATGTATTGATTACAACTCCATTTTTAAGCAACTCGACGCGATCCACAATTTCATAGTCAACGTCATTGGCCTGAATTACAATGTTATTTGTTCCACCATTAACTGTTGAACCCATTGGCTGGGAATCCATCTCGAAAAGCAGTCCGATGTTTTTGTCCAGGGTGGAGAAAAAGCGGCGTTCCTTCATCGCTGTATAAAGGTCAGCGCGGGTTAGGCTGTTTGCCAGAATCGCTTTGCGGAATGGAACTCTGGTTCCCCAGTTGGTACCATGGTTGTCTTCAGCCCCACTAGCACCGATTTTCCAGCCGCGCAATAGAGCTTCGTCAAAATACCCCATGCCACCATCATTAGAGTGGAAGCCGTCATTATAATAATACCTGCTGAAGTCATCAGTCTTATTCCAAAGCTCCATACCGACAAATTTATCACTAACGGTTCCATCAAAATGATTAAAAGCATTGGATTCACGCCCAGGATGGTTGAAGAACGCGACGGTTTCACGGCTTGAAAGCCATGTAAGTAATTCACTGAATGTATTGGTTGCCGACTGACTTGAAGAACAATAATCATCTGAATTCACAACCAAAACGTGACCATGGGAACCACTGGACCATTCAAAGGCGTAGAATGTGGTAAACACTCCATCCTGATTATAAGAGTTGGCAACATTCTTGGTATTGTTCCATTCAGATGAAGATATTTGCTCTGCATGGTCGCCAGTACTGAAGAAATCCAGACCGGCCACATCTCTGGCATAGCTATATGCCTGATCCAAAGAACCACTACCATCAGAAACAGTAGAGTGATTGTGCAGGTGCCCATAATAAACATTCCAGTTACCAATGGATGATGCCGCCATCGCAACCGAGGAAAGGGTTGAAAGTCCTATTAACAGTATCACCCTGATACTAAATTTTCTCATCTTAAACTCCTTGATAAAAAACATACAAAAACATATGCCTATAACAAACATATGAATATGAAAAACAAAGAAAACAAAAACGCCCGATAGAGCATTCCATGACAGGATCGGGCGATTATCTTTATCAACCTGGAGTGTTACATGTCAGTTACAGGATAATGAATAATTTATGTCAGTTTTATGAACTGGTTATGTTATAACGAGAGCGACAACAACGAAAAACAAATACAAGAATAAGGTGTTGAATAAAATAAACATTATTCCAGAACAGAGCTCATTAATAGATTTTTGAGGTTTAACGATATTGGTTTGGTCTTTTCAATCAGTACCAAAACAACTCAACTCGAAAGTCTGTCAATTCACAACCAAGTTTCAAAAACGATCTGGAAATATTATTGAAACGTAAGATTGCTAACCTGTGACAAAAGAACAATTTTCAATCACAATAGCACATGGAGAGCTTCTTGCGTAATTCCACTATTTCAATATTATTACAAGCCTTGGTAACTGTCCTTTTTTGTTTTCCTCTGAGCGTAAAAGCAAAAATAGATTCTATATCTTTCATTAAAATTGCAGATACCTCCATGAAAATGCCCGGCAAAAACGTACTCTTTGCGGGTTTCGGGTATAATCCCGCCATGGATGGTGACGATGTCGTTTTTTATGGTAAATCCCATAATTTTACGTATCAAGCCATCTATCGAAGTGACGGCTCCACAATCAATATCGAAGCAGACCAAACTACGCCCATTCCTCAAGGTATTGGAAATTTCCAGAGTTTTGGACTTCCAGATGGCAATAATTTACGCTCCGCATTCGTCGCTCGCGGTTCTGACAGCCAAGAAGGTATATATTCAGTTTCAAGTGGTCAAACCAATCTAATAGTCGACTTAAACACACCCATACCGGGCGGAGGCTCTTTTAGAGATTTTGGTTACCCCAATTTATTTGAAGACCAAACAGTTTTTTGGGGGCAGAATACGTCTTTTCAACGTGCCATTTTCAAACATGATTCATCCAACGGGTTAGCAGTTATTGCAGACGTGAACACTTTGCATCCCTCTGGGACAGCGAATTTTACAAGCTTTAGCTCACCCTCGGTTTATCAAAACCTAATTGCCTATTATGGCTTTTCCAGCGCCGGAAAAGGCTTATATTTGTTTGATCAATCCAATAGCGTTTTACACACCATTGCCGATACAAATACCACAGTTCCAGGAAGTACCAATTTATTCACTGGATTCACCGGACAAAACGATATCCACGAGGAACGCATTGCATACTACGGCAATTCATCTAACGGCAGCGGCATATACCTGTATGATCATACCAACCAGGTTCATGCTGTTGTTGTAGATTCAACTACGACCATACCCGGATTTCAGGTTCAATTTATAGGTTTTAGAGATCCCGTGATTAGCAAAAGTATGATCGCCTTTATGGGGTTCGGACCACATGATCAAGGTGATGGGATCTACGCAGAGTTTGGTGAAGGAATTGAAACAATCATTCAAGTAGGTCAACAATTAGATGGCCGAACCATCTCAAAGCTAGACCTTGAAAGCTGGAGTGTGGATAAAAACCGATTGGCTTTTTACGCGGAATTCACAAACGGACATAAAGGCGTTTATTTAGCCGATATTACTTTGATACAAGAGCCAGAAGAAGAAATACCGTTGCCATTTCCAGCATTAGTTATTTTGGCTTCGTTATTAATGACCTTAGGCATTATAAAAGCGCGTTGACAATGAATAAAATGCAAACCATGAATGCTAAGATAGCTAAAGATAATCAAGAGTTTTTGAAATCATTGAAATAACTTAGGGGCAACGTCTACGACAAATTTCTTAGCAATAACGGTTTTTTGAATCTATACAAAGTTAACGACTACGAGACATGTATCAAGACTGAATCACGCCAATATAGATTTTTGAGGTTTAATATTTCTCACTTTCTGAAACTTATTCTCTACCCCATTTCCTGAACTCAGGTATAATATCTCGCTCAGTTTTCCAAAAAATAGCCATGGAATGGTGGCAAAGATTTGAATCAATTAGTTGAAGGATATACACCCAGTTATGGCTGAAGCTAAATCCCAAAACCATACCCCAATGATGCAGCAGTATTTTCGCATAAAGGCGGAATACCCGGAGATTTTACTATTCTATCGCATGGGTGATTTTTACGAGCTATTTTATGATGACGCAAAAAAATCTGCGCAACTTTTAGACATAACTCTTACAGCTCGTGGTAAGTCTGGCGGTCAACCAATCCCAATGGCTGGAATACCAGTACATGCACTTGAAGGGTATCTGGCAAAATTGGTTCGTAATGGCGAATCTGTTGCTATTGCGGAACAGATTGGCGACCCTGCCACCAGTAAAGGCCCTGTTGAAAGAAAAGTTACCCGCATTATTACCCCAGGCACTCTTACCGAAGAGGCGCTTTTAGATGAGCGCAAGGATAACTACATTGCTGCGATAAATAGCAGTGGTGACAGCACATTCGGCCTTGCTGTTTTAGAGCTTTCCGGTGGTAAGTTTTCTGCTATGGAGCTTAATAGCGAAGAAGAGTTATTAAGCGAGGTTGAAAGATTTAAACCTGCTGAGTTGTTGGTTAATGAAGATATGGAGGTTCCGCTTGAACTTCAAAATCGACCTGGGATAACCAGACAGGCACCATGGCATTTTGAATTTGATACAGCATTCTCTCTACTGGTTAATCAGTTCAAAACCAAAGATCTTAGTGGATTTGGTTGTGACGATATGCCAATTGCCATTACTGCAGCTGGCGCCCTATTACAATATGTCACACATACTCAGCGCACCACAATCCCTCATATCTCTTCCATAAGCGCAGAGCGCCATAACGATGGGATAATTCTTGATGCAGCTACCAGAAAGAACCTGGAATTAGAGTTTAACTTAAGTGGTGGCAAGGACAATACCCTGGCATCTGTTATCGACAGAACATCCACCAGCATGGGAAGCAGGTTGCTGCGCCGCTGGCTAAATCGTCCGTTACGTAACCATTACCAACTGCGTCTGCGTTATGATGCTGTTGAGACCATGTGCAACAACTTCGCCTTTGAAGATATCCATGAAGTTATGCGTAGCATTGGTGATATCGAAAGAATTTTGACTCGCGTGGCCCTTGGTTCAGCACGCCCACGCGATCTTTCATCACTGCGTGATTCTTTACGCCTAACACCAGAGATCCAAAACTTAATTAAAGATATTGACTCGCCTCTTATCGTTTATATTAAAGACAAGATCGGAGATCAACCGGGCTGCAGAAACCTGTTAGATAAAGCAATTATCGATAATCCTCCAGTCCTGATTCGTGACGGCGGAGTGATTGCAGAGGGTTATGACAGCGAGCTGGATGAGCTACGCGGGCTAAGCCAAAACGCTGACCAGTTTCTAATTGACCTTGAAGTTAGAGAACGCGAGCGCACCGGCATCAACACCTTAAAGGTGAGCTATAACCGTGTACACGGATATTACATTGAGATAGGCAAGGCGCAAAAGGCCGAGATCCCGGAAGATTATATTCGCCGCCAAACCCTAAAAAGTAGCGAGCGTTATATCACCCCCGAACTTAAGGCATTTGAGGAAAAGGTTCTTAGCGCTAAAGAACGATCGCTGTCGCGCGAAAAAGCCCTGTATGAAGAACTGCTACAAAAGATCGCTGAGTTCCTAACACCTTTACGCGAGTGCGCAGACGGCATTGCTGAGCTAGACGTCATTTGCTGTTTTGCTGAGCGCAGCGATAGACTCAACCTATGCAAGCCAACACTTAATAACAACCCGGGAATCGTTATCAAAGAAGGTAGACACATTGTTGTTGAGCAGGTTATTAACGAACCATTTATTCCCAACGATATCTACCTGGACGACAAACAAAAGATGCTCATTATCACCGGGCCAAATATGGGTGGTAAATCGACATATATGCGCCAGGTTGCAGTTATCACACTACTCGCTCACATCGGCTGTTTTGTGCCGGCACAATCTGCTGAGTTTGGAATTATCGACCGTATTTTCACTCGAATTGGAGCTTCAGATGATCTTGCAAGCGGCCGCTCAACCTTTATGGTGGAAATGACCGAGACAGCAAACATTCTCCACAATGCAACTGAAAACAGTCTGGTTTTGATGGATGAGATCGGACGTGGCACCAGCACCTTCGATGGTTTATCGCTGGCTTGGGCGTGTGCGGCACAACTGGCCAAAAACATCGGCGCATATACCCTGTTCGCCACCCACTACTTTGAACTGACTACCCTTCCAGAAATTCTAGATTCGATCAAAAACGTACACCTGGATGCTGTTGAACACGGTGACTCAATCGTATTTATGCACAGCGTAAAAGAAGGACCTGCCAATCAAAGTTACGGTCTGCAGGTTGCCGGACTTGCGGGAATACCACGAGAGGTTATCGAACAGGCCAAGATGAAACTTGAACATCTGGAAAATGACAACAGCAAGATTGACCACTCTCCAAACCAGTTTGCGCTGTTTGAAACACCGAAAATGGAAAGCCACCCGGTGCTAGAGCAGCTAGAACATTTGAATTTGGATAAAACTACTCCGATTGACGCATTAAATAAGTTATATCAGCTGCAGAAAATATTGAAAGAAGCGTAGATTGAGTGTGTATTATTGCTCTTGAAATACTATTTCGGCAATAACCCTTTGTGCAAATACAGATAATTATTACTGCAAACATATCATTAAAATAAAAAGGGCGCATGAAGCACCCTTTTATAGCTGCAAAAAAACTGCCTGCTACCATTGATTTTCACATTCTAAATCATATTCTTTATCGTCAAGATCAGAGTAGCCACAATCTACCTCATATTCATCAAAATGTTGGCCATCTTCATCAGAAATAGGGTCAGAAACAGATTCTACCCCACCACCGTGGCCTCCACCTCCATTCCATGGCTCAATATTTAATGATTCATACACATCATCATTATCGGCATCAATTTCAACAGATACTTCGGCTTCACTTACATATGAAAATTTGCACTTAGAATCACCGCCGGCAATAATAACTGAATCCCCAAAGAAGCCATGACCATCGCGATTAATTTTTATCTGACCATCGACATAAATATCTACCCTACCAAATTCCGAATGCAAGATCGCACCATCAATTACAATTTGATTGTTTTCGTAGAAAGTGAATTTCAGGTCTTCTGATGCAACCTGAATTCCGCTTGTATTATCAATAAACAGAAGATTCAGAACATCGGATTCCACATATGATTCCGGATGCATTCTGTCAGTTTCATATGTACCGGCAACCACCATATCTACGCGGTCTTTTTTATAAAAGGAAAAATCTAGGAAGCTCAGAACCGCGTGATACTCTTGCTTAGATACATACTGATCCTGATCAAACCTGATTGCACCGTTGAAGCTATAACCACTATTATTTTTTAAGCTATTGAATTTCAATACGCTCCAGCCGATATTACCATCACCACTACTCTGCTCAAATGAAACACTACCACCATACTTTCCACTTACAGTTCCACTCAAGCCAACTTCTTCATCAACAATCAAATCATCTTCAGAAAAGATATGGTCAGTGGAAAAATCTTCCGCATACATCATTTGACCATTGCTTCCAAATAATGCCTGTCTGTAGTCCGAACATTGAGCAGCATCAAGAGAGGCATATTCAGTATTGCCGCTATAACTTTGCATTGTGGAAGTACCTGGGGCATCGCCATCTCCTGCATCACCTCCACCACCACCGCAGGCCACAAGAGAAATAGAAAGAGTAAATGTTAATATAACTCGAAAATAATTAGTCATTTGATAATCCCATAATTATTAAAATACTGATGTGAATAACTGATATATGATAGGGGAATTATCTTACAGATTTATGTAATTGAATTAAAGGCTTGGTGTTGATTCTAATTATCCTACGCATGAGTGATGCACTTTTAAACAGTTCAAATTTCGGCGGATATCTTTACAAACCGCAACACAGTTATTAGCTGTGACAGAATTAAGGAAACGTCACAAGCGCAGCTTATTCAAGGCAAAAATGTTTTAGAACGCGAAGCAGCCAATGCCAAATTTTGGAGAATATTTTCCCATAATCAAGGCGCGATTTATTAAAAAGATGTTGAGCTTACGACTAGTAAGTGACTCACTTTTTAATGAAGAGCAACGCAGATATTGGGGAAATAGGCCCAAAATATTATTTTTTTGTCCAGATACGAGTGTTCAAGTTCAGATCCTCAACTATATCAATCATCAACGCAAAATCATCAAAAAACTCTTTCACCGGTTTAAAGTCTAGAATTGTACTGAAGATTGATGGTTCAAAAAGGTTTTTACTAAATGGTATAGCTATATAAACCTTGGAGCCTTTAAACGACAGGGAGATCCTTTGACCGCTTTTTTTTCTGAATTTGGTAATACGCTCCATTAGTGCTGGAGATAGGATATATCTGGCCTCTATCTGATCTTCACCATACACCACAAACTCTTTTTCAAACACTGGATCTTCCATTTTTATCAGCTCACCATATTGCTTATTTATCCCTTGCAGCATGCCACCGATACTGCCAAGAAACCTTTCGGCTTGATCCGGCAGAACATAGGTGTCAGTCTTAAAATGCTTGTTAAAATCACCAATAAAAAACAGCCCTTTAAAAATAGTATGGTTACTTGTTCTACCCTTGCTATCACGAGTTACATATTCGGCGTGAATCTCTGAAAACTCGATTTTAGTAGCGCCTATCGTGCCTTCTACATGATCGTCTCCCTTGTATCTATCAATCCCTTTGCGAAAGATGCCACTGGACTGAAATTGCCCTTCAGATATACAAAAGGTTGGTGTGTATACAAGGTTAGGATCTATGTATTCAACGATCTTGCGCAAGACGTTTTCTTTGAATTCACAAGCATAATCTTTGGAAAAATAATGCAATAACCCAGCAAAGATTACCGCCGCAATTACCACCGGGAAGATCATGCTATCTATCTCTTCAAAGATAAAGAAGCACGGGATAACCAGAGCTACCAAAACAACCCCGACTATGGTCATCTTTTTCACTATTTTCTTTCTATCTTGTTCCAATAACTCTATTTCTGGAACAAGTTCCTTTTGATAGAACGGATAGAGTTGTTTTGACTTTTGTAGATCCATGTACCACACCTCCGTTTATACTGGAAACAAATAAGCTTTTGACGATCGTCTGCGGAACGGATAGCCATAGCCGAGCCACATGGATGTATTTATGCGTGTATGATAAAACTTATTTGTTTTTATGGATTCCGCCTACGCGGAAATGACGCAGTTCTAACGATTAAACAAATTATGCACATCCACGTTTTCACGTTGTGCTTCTGGAATTACAAACACCTCTTTTCTCTGATAGCTCATCATACCAGCCAAAATATTGGTCGGAAACATCTCGATACTGTTGTTGTAGGATGTAATAGCGGCATTATAGGCGCGACGTGCTGCAGATATCTGCTCTTCAATTTCAGTCATGGTTCTTTGCAGCTGATCGAAGTTTTCATTGGCCTTAAGCTCTGGATAATTTTCCACTGCCACCATGATTCCACCAATCGCGCTACTGATCTGATTATCCAGCGCTACCTTTTCATCATTTGATAACCCGCCAGATAATGCCCGAGCACGCATTTCAGTCACCTGGGTAAGAGTGCTTTTTTCATGCTCCATATATTGCTGCACGGTTGCAACTAGATTTGGTATCAAGTCGTAACGCTTTTTCAGCATTGCATCAATCCCGGCAAATGCATTCTCGGTCTGATTTTTTTTGCCAACAAGGCTGTTGTACATAAGCACAATAACCAGCACGGCAAACCCAATAACTCCTAATAAAACTATGATCGCTCCCATTTATATCTCCTATTATTTCACTTTAATCTATCTATCCTAAATCACACCTTTTACACTCAAGCTGTGGCTTTTAGTATTTCCTCTCTCAGCTTTTCCAGCTCTGCAGGTATTTGCTCTAGCAATGCCTGAAGTTCATCTTCTTTATTGCTCTTTGCTGCTGCCTCGGCACTGGCTAGTAGCTGCGCAAACATCTCACCACCAATCGCTGCTACTGCACCTTTCATTTTATGTGTCTGCTGACTAATCTCCACAATATTGTTTGATTTTATATGCTGATCCAGCTCTTCCATCTGCTTATCAACATCCTGTATATAGCGCAATAACACAGCATTAACCAGATCAGCATCGTTGTCAAAGCTGTCTTTTAGGCGACCAATGTTCAGTACCAGCTTACTTTTACCCCCTACATCTGCACCCACTTTTTTCTTCTCCATAGTTTTGCATGCACTGCCATCATCTCGCTCCTGATAAACAGCCTTCTTTTCCTGTGTTGTCCAACGGTTAATTGCATCAATCAGAACATCTTTTTGAATAGGTTTTGAAAGATAATCATCCATTCCAGCTTGAAGGCACTTTTCCTTGTCCCCTTTCATTGCATTTGCAGTCAGGGCGATTATTGCTACATCGTTATTTTTAATCTTGCTTGAATAACGAATTATTTTTGCTGCATCAAAACCATTCATTACCGGCATCTGGCAATCCATAAGGACAATATCGTAGCTTTCTTTTTCCAAAGCCGAAATGGCTTCCTGGCCATTTACGGCCAGATCAGCTAATATCCCTCTTTTTTTCAGGATATTGAATATCACTTGCTGATTGGTGATGTTGTCTTCAACAACAAGGATCTTCACATCGCTTCGATTAATCTCACGTATTGTGTGCCGCGTTAATAGTGAACCTGCGCTTTTCCACTTATTGTTGCTCAATAGTACAGAAAGACTGTCGTGCAGATCAGCACTTGAAATTGGCTTAATCAGATAGGCATCGTACCCTACCCTGGTATATTTAAGTGCGTCCCCTCTTTGCCCAAATGAAGGCATCACTATCATTTTTATTTCAGCCAGCTTCTTTTCTTCATTAATGATTTTTCCAAACTGCTCCGCCCCCATGTCTGACAGTTGTGAATCCACCAGTATCACCTGAAACTGCTCTTCCGAGTATAAATATGCTTTAGATTCAATCTTTTCTAAAGCTTTTTCAGCGCTGGTAGCACGTTCTACATTTGCCCCCCAGGCCTCAACCGATAAAGCTATGATGTCCAGACTGGCCTGATTACTATCAACAACAAGTATCCGTGCATTAACTATCTTTGAGTTATCTAGCTTTATACGGTCTCGTTCGTCCTGTTTCTTAAAAGTCAGCGAAAACCAGAACTCTGCCCCTTTACCTTTTTCACTGATCACTTCAATTTTTCCACCCATAGCATCGATAATCTGTTTACATATAGCCAGACCTAAACCTGTCCCTCCGTATTTTCTTGTGACTGAACCATCAGCCTGGGTAAACTGACTGAATAGCTTTTCTTGCTTTTCAACGGAAATCCCAATACCGGTATCTTTAACGCTAACTCTAATTTCAACATCTTCACGGGTTTCTTTTATCAAAGAGACCTTTACAACAACTTCGCCTTTGTCGGTGAACTTAATAGCATTGCCAACCAGATTTATCAAAACCTGGCGCACCCTTCCCGGATCGCCTATCAGGAAAGATGGGGTGTCCGGTGTGGCTCCACATATGAACTGTAGATTTTTTTCCTGTGCTTTAAATGCCATTAATGCTGCAAAATCATCCAACATCCCTTTAAGATCAAACTCGGTTTGCTCCAACTCAAGCTTTCCCGCCTCAATCTTTGAATAATCCAAAATATCATTTATTAATGCCAACAATTTCTGGCCACTGTTTCTGATTATCCGTGCATATTCCTGCTGTTCTTCACTTAATTCAGTTTCTTCAAGCAACAGGGCCATACCAATCACACCGTTCATCGGGGTACGAATTTCATGCGACATATTAGCTAAAAACTCGCTTTTGGCTTGATTTGCCATCTCAGCCTTTCTAGCCATTTGCGTTGATCGTTCAATAGCTGCCTCTAGTTGCGCATTCCGCTCCTGCAGTGTTTGCTCTGATTTTTTGCGTTCAGTAATATCCGAGTAAGAAGCGATTATTGCTGATATAACACCAGAATTATCCTTAACCCCATTTGCCTTTAAATGCACGAAAATTTTGTCTCCAGAACTGGCTCGCATTTCCGTCTCGATATCTACATCAGAACACTCAGCAACTTTTTTTATTAGCTCTTGAAACTCTGCTTTATCAGCAAAAAAATCCTCAACCACTATTTTCTGCTGTTCTCTACAACCAAATAATTTGTTAAAGATATTATTCTTATAGATAAAAGCGCCATTTAAATCAGTAACGGTAATTGCATCTGAAGAAACGTCTATTGCCCCTTTTAGCGCTTCAAACTCTCCAACTTCAGAGCGCAGATGATCTAGCTGGTTTCTCAGTCCGGCAAACTTTTCCTGAATCATTGAGCTATCAATCATTGTTTCAATCAGACAGGGACGACCATCAAAGTCAATTTCATTTACCGATTTAAGTACCGGTAGATTGGTTTTATCATTTTTGATAGTAAACGTTTCCTTGAGCTTGACCATTTCCCCCAAATCGGTAACTGGGCATTCTGCATACTCACTGTGACAGATAAATTTATAACAGGTATGATTTAACATCTGCTCTTTTGTATACCCAGTCATTTCACATATTGCTTTGTTCGCAAAAACAATTTCTTTTGTTTCTCTATCAACAATAACAATACCCACTTCAACGCTTTCAAGTATTTCCCGCATTCTTCTTGCTGTAATCTGGTCGTTCCTGCGCAATTCACCAATATCCTGCTTAACCACGCTTAGTGTTTCTATTAATTCACTTAACGGGTTATCCGGATTGAAATCATCCGCAAAGCTCGCTCCGCCATCTCCTTCCCAAAGCAGCTCTCCAAAAACGGTATTTACTTCCTCAATATCACTCTTGCGAACCTTAATTATTCCATCATTCTGATCAAAACTTTTATGGCACTCAGCAGGAATTGATATCTGCTCAAAGGCATCGCCCAGGGTTTCCAAAAACACATATTTTCCTGAAAGTCTGGACGATGCCAAGCGTATCATTCCTTTGGTCTTCCAGTTTGCACCGCATATGAAGGTTATTATTGGCCGAGCACCATATTCTATATTCAGCCTTCGCAGAATATTGATATAAGTCTTGCGTGCTCCGAAAGTTGCCTTTTCAAGATTGCTATAATCAACTATGCGATAGTAATCTTTTCCTCCAAACCCTCCTGCACGAAAAGCATCTTCGATAAATATTGAGACGTCGTTTGATTCTGTCTCAGTAAATGATCCTTTAAGTGCAGAGAAAAACACCCTTCCCATTATTATTCCGCTTCTATATTGAGCATTGCCATTCAAACTCTTATACTGCCACTCCGGTCGAAATAGGATATCTGATTGAGTTAGATTAAGTTCCGGGCTAATCTCAACATCCGCCAGCACGCTTTTAGCAATATTCACTGCCTGGGCATAATCTTTAATCGCATAAAACTTAGTAGTTACGTCATAGCTTTTAAAGCCTGCTTTGGCTATTGCATTTAACCAAAAAGGAGCATCACAAAAAATCAGCGCCGCACAGCAATCTTGTTTTTTTACAACTATCTCTTTTTGCTTTTTTATCTCACTACTTGGGGTTTTGCCTTTTAGATTTGCAAAGCTTCTAATCTCTACATATGGGCTGCGGACATTGGCCTTTTTCAAAAATCCGTCAAGCAAAGCATAGTATCGTGCCATATTTGAAAAACGCATATCGCCACAGCTTTGTACAAATACTATGGATTCCCCGATTTTTTTAACGTTAAAATAATAGTCTTGCGTAATCTGGATATTATTGAACTCTTCCAGTTCCAGCACAGGCAAAGATGTTATCGGGCATTTATACTCGATCTTTCCATCCTTATACTCCCGAAACACCACTTTGGATTCGCCCATTTTTTCGCTTTATCCTTTTTCCCCGTACCTAACTAGCATAAATTATAGACAATCATATTACTTTTTACCCTTCTATCCATGCACTGGACCAGTGTTTTGCGCCGCATTTCACATTGAAAAAACAATTTTAGTTTTTTGATATAGATAACAAATTTGCCCTAAAAAGAAATGTTTTATCTCCTATAATTAACAAGGAAGGGAAAAATAACCGGAATTAACAATGAGCAACTTTTTTGACATAGATTATGAACAGGAATATCTGGTTGATTTTCTGGATGATATGAACGAGAGAATCTCTGAAATTGAACAGATTTCAATAAAGCTTGATAACTCTAATGGAGCTGACCCGGCCATTGTCTCACTTATCGGTGCTATTAATACCATCAAAAATAATGCGAATGAAACTCAAATAATCCCACTTGCAAGTTCACTTGATTCCCTAGAAAACATTCTTTCGATTTTCGCGCAAAAAGAGCTAGTTTTGCCAGTCAACTTCTCTAGATTTATTGGGTGTGTATTTGAAATTGCCAATGAAATGGCAGAACAAGCAGCAGAGATGCAGAAGGTAGATTTCGACCTGTTTTCGAAAATCCAGAATTCACTGCAACCACTTAGCCAATGTGATGCCAACACTGTTCAAGAAACCATTTCCATGGCTATCTCCTTTCTTTCCAGCACTGATGATAGTGGCGAGACAGATAGCAGCATAGATCTTTTTGGTAGCGAAGATTCAGATGAGATTGAACTTTTTGATGAACCAGAAACAACCACAAAAGAACCAAGCAAAGATAGCCCCACTTTTATCACATATTATGGGAATGAGTTTTTTACACCTTCACATAGCCAGCGCAGCATTGAAGATTTGCAGGCATTTAGATTATTGGCTGATGAAGCAGCATCTGCCAGCAATAGAAAAATATCACTAATACTTACTCTTGCTCGCTTCTTAAATGCTGCCGCAAAAAATCCTGTAGACGCCAGCCAACTTGAAGCCGCGGTATATTTAAATGAGATTCGTCCAACATGCCCAAATAAGTGCGCAAAAACAATAGCCCATATGTCTATAATTCCATCTTCACCTGGTTGGGAGTTAGCATCCAGCATAGTGGTCTTTAAAAACTTGAAAAGCCCTATTGAAAACACTTCAGATAAAAGCCTAGGATCTCAGATTTTTAACGGTGCCCAAATACTGGGGCTTTGCCTTGAATTTGCAAAGCTAACCAATTTCTCTACAGATAAAGAAGAAATTGCCAGTGCAAAGCGTAAAATCGCCCATATGTCGGACCGATTTTCTATCAACTGGCTCAAGATATTTCTACGTTTGGTAGATAAAGTTATAGAATACAGCAATAAAAACGGGCAAAAATCAAATAAAACAGCAAGCATATCTCCCAAAACAATTCTATGCCTGGATGATGACGAGATCACCCTAATGGTGTTTGACCATATGCTTAAAAAGGCTGGACATGTTCCAATTACCGTTGACAACTATGATGATGCCCTGAAAATCATCCAAAACAACCCACCTGATTTAATTCTTCTTGACCTTAATATGCCTGGAAAAGGTGGATACTGGTTAATTGAAGAGAAAAATAGCAACGATGTTCTTCGCGATATACCAGTTGCGATTATCTCCGGCAGCAAAGAAGACTACGGTATCGATACGAAACAGGTTATTGGCATATATGAAAAACCTGTCAGCAAAGACACTATGCTAGAGATCATAAACAAAGCTTGCGGTTAGTTTTTTTTGCTTTGCATATTATTATTTATACAACCGCAAATAACATCCATTGCATCCAGCACCCTCAAAGTCGGGCGTAACAGCATATCAAAATCAACCTTGCAATAATTTTTATTTGTTACAGCATCAATTTTCATCCAAGGTTTTATTAATTCAGAAATCTCACGGCTAAAACCCTCTGGATTATTATTTAATACAATTATCTGCGGGTCTCTTTTCATTAGCGATTCAATACTAACCACTGGGGAAAGCTGCTGCTGATCTTTATAAATATTTCGGCCACCGCAATGACTTATTATTTCGTCAACAATGTGACCACCACCGATAGTACGTAACGGTGAACCCCAAATCTGAATAAATACCCCAGGCCTTTCAGCTTGCTTTGTCACTTTTAGCTTTTTTACACTGGAATTGAATTTGTCTACCAGTTTATCTGCTTTATCGACATTGCCCGTCAACTGTCCAAGACTCTGTAAACTGGATGGGATGTCTTGTAACGATGAGGAACCACTCAAAAATACAGGAATACCAAACCGCTTTAGCTTTTCAATCAAAGAAAACTGGGTACCCTTACCCCAAGCAACAACCAGATCCGGTTTTAAGGCAATT
The DNA here is from genome assembly GCA_004796365.1 of Gammaproteobacteria bacterium. Taxonomy (GTDB): domain Bacteria; phylum Pseudomonadota; class Gammaproteobacteria; order QZLD01; family QZLD01; genus QZLE01. The sequence continues at coordinate 18,631 of QZLE01000027.1, forward strand.
AACTCCTCAAAGTTTACCGACATGGCGTCGCCGATGCGCTTGATCTTTTTTGCCTGTGGAGGATAGTCCGCATATTCAATAGTTGCGATAACTTTGTCTCCTGCTCCCAGCGAGAATAGAAGCTCAACAACATGCGGCGAAAGCGCAATTATTTTTTCTGCAGGTTTGGGAATAGAAACATGGTTACCGAGATTGTCATTGATGGATATTGATTGCGCTGAAATTGGCAAAGGGGACATAGCCAACACTACCGCAGCATATTGAAGCAATAATGGCGCAAATAATCTTATGCTGGGCTTTGCAACGTGAAGCGCCAACCTCAACTTTAGCAACTGTAAAAAACCAAATACCATTTTGTCAACTACCATGCGCCACCAGAAAATATTTCAGTCCTGCTTCACTCCTTTCAACCCTTATCGTGGTAATTGATGCAAACTGCACCTCGATGCGAAAGATGTTATTCATCGGCAAGTCTAACATTAAATTTAATGCCGATCTAATTACCGCACCATGTCCAACTAGCAAGACTCTTTTGCCATCATTATCTGCAATCAACTTTGTAAATGCTTCATGCACTCTGGCATTAAATACATCAAAATCTTCACTATTCGGTATCTGGTTTTCCACAGGGTCAGCAAAAAACCTATCTACAGCCCCAGGGGTAACTTGCTCCACTTCTTCATAGGTCTTACCTTGCCAGTCTCCAAACGATACCTCCTTAAACTGCTCTACAATCTGCAGTGGTATATTGCGTTCATAGGAAAGCTTTTTGGCAAACTCACTGCAGCGTTTCAAAGGGGAAGAGCAGACCAGGTCCCACCCATGATAACCGGCGACAGCATCCTGCATCTGCTGCCATCCTAACTCTGACAAAGGGTGATCCAAATAACCACGAAAACGTGTGCCACCCTGGGGTTCTCCGTGACGAATCATATCGATTGTTGTGGCTTTATCATCCATTTTTTCGATGCAGATTATTTCTTAATATAAATTAGATCCCAAACACCATGTCCAAGATTGATGCCGCGACGCTCAAACTTGGTCTCTGGCCTGTGCGCAGGGCGCGGCGCAAAGTTGCCTGCACCGTTCTGATTCACGAACCTACCATCCGCCTCCAACACTTCCAGCATATGCTCAGCATAGTTTTCCCAGTCGGTCGCCATATGTAGAAAACCATCCTTTTCCAACTTGGTATAGATCTTATTCACCCACGAAGGCTGCACAATTCGGCGTTTGAAATGGCGTTTTTTCGGCCATGGATCCGGAAAGAAAAGTTGCACGCCATGCAGAAAACTATCCGGAAAATGATTCTGTAATACCTCAACGGCATCACCTTCCATGATCTTTACATTGCTAAGGTTGCCCTGCTCGATTAGATTAAGAAGATGTCCAATACCTGGGCGATGCACCTCAATTCCAATATAGTCTTTATCCGGATCCGCAGCAGCCATTTTAGCCAAAGAATCACCGTTACCGAACCCTATCTCAAATACAACCGGTGCAATCCTACCAAAGATCGCCTCTTTATCCAGCTGTTCAGAAGAATCCGGAGCAAGGCTATGCTTATCGTAAAATCTCTTCAGCGCCTCTTGCTGCGCATTGGTAACTCTACCAACACGCTTTACAAAGCTTTTAATTCCCTTGCGAGGAAATTCTGTTGACTGCTGTTCAAGTAATTGGCACTCCTTAGATTCCAGAGCACCACTTTCATTTGTTACTTCTTCCACAAAAATAACCCAGACACACTACTAAAAAATTGTACCGTCGATCGGAGAAGATGCACTTGCAAAACGCTTGCGCGGAATACGCCCAGCAAGAAATGCCTCACGACCAGCTTCAATTGCCTTTTTCATCGCAGATGCCATAAGAACAGGATCCTGGGCACCGGCTATTGCTGTATTCATTAATACGCCGTCACATCCAAGCTCCATTGCAATTGCAGCATCCGATGCCGTACCAACACCTGCATCAACCACAACGGGTACATTGGCGTTTTCAATAATGGTCAGGATGTTGTATGGATTGCGAATACCAAGACCAGAACCAATAGGAGCCGCCAACGGCATAACCGCTACACAACCCATGTCTTCAAACTGCTTGGCAATAATCGGGTCATCATTGGTATAAACCATAATTTCAAAACCCTCTTTGATCAGCACTTCAGCCGCTTGCATTGTTTGGATAACATCCGGGAATAGAGTCTTTTGATCGCCAAGAACCTCAAGTTTTACCAAAGTATGATCATCCAAAAGCTCACGCGCCAGGCGGCAGGTTCTGATAGCATCTTCCGCAGTAAAGCAACCAGCAGTATTAGGCAGAAATGTATACTTATCTGGCGACAGGTAATCCAATAGGTTAGGCTCATCACTATTCTGACCCATATTGGTTCTTCTTATCGCCACAGTAATCATCTCAGCACCAGATACCTCAATAGCCTTTCGGGTTTCATCAAAGTCTTTATATTTCCCGGTTCCAACCATCAGGCGTGAATTGTATTCTTTACCTGCAATTACCAATTTTTTGTCTGTCATTATTTATCACCGTTTTTTATTAACTTTCAACTTATTAAAAGCTTAATGAGCGCAACAGCTTTAACCGCCACCGACTGCGTGAACTACCTCTACTACATCGCCTTCTTTCAGCACATATTCCGGATGCTGCCTTTTTGGAACAATCTCACGATTTACCTCAACCGCATACCTCTTCCCTTCCAGATTCATCTCATCAATAAGAACCTGCAACGCAGTACCATCATCTAGCTCTTTCTGTTCACCGTTAACTGTAAGTTTCATTAAACGCTCTCTTTATTCGTTACATCAGACGGATTCTACAGGATTTTTTATCGATGCCCAAATATGGGTTTATTCTGACTTAGCCAAAAGATAATCGAGCCAGCGTGTAGGCAAAATTCGCTTTAAAAAACCGAAAATATAGGTTGGAGTGCACACATAATAGCGCGCCTTCGGTTTACTGCTTTCCAGGGCATGAATCAGGCGCTTTACAACATCCTCTGGTTGCAAGGTAAATGCAGTGCTTGGACCTTCTCTCTCCAGGCGCTTTTTTGTAGCCAGATAATCCTCTTTATTAGGACTGCTATCAATATCAATCGTACGCATAAAATTGGCATAGGCATTATCACGAAATTTCGAAAAAATCGGCCCCGGTTCTATCAAGATCGGGTAGATCTTGGTACCCATAAACTCCAGACGCATTGCATCGCAAACTCCTTCCATCGCATATTTGCTCGCCATATATGCTCCGCGATGCTTAAACGCAACAAAACCAAGTATAGAACTATTGTAGACTATTCGTCCGTACCCCTGTTTACGCATAGTCGGCAATAGCTTGTTGGTTAATTCCTGAGCCCCAAAAAAGTTGGTTTCAAACTGCCGGCGAAATGCATCTCTGGAGATATCTTCGACAGCACCAGCCTGCCCATAACCAGCATTATTAAACAAAAAATCCAGCTTACCATCAGTTTTGCTCAAGACTTCACTAACCGCATTCTCAATTGATACGCTTGAATCCACATCCAGCTGCAGTGACTCAAAACCCTCGTTTGCAAGCCTTTCAACATCTTCAGGTTTTCTAGCGCTTGCAAATACCTTGTAACCTCTTTCTTTAAGGATCTTAGCTGCGCAGTAGCCAATTCCGCTAGAGCAACCAGTAATTAGAATTGTTTTTTTTGTCATCTAGTTAAAATCCTTTTTCAAATTCTTTACAAATCCATTTTAGAATATTCTTATCAAATACAAAGCTAGCACTTGCGATTATCGCCAAAAATCAATAATATATCCTGTTTTTAACCAATCGGATGTTTATTATGCCAATTTATGAATACGAATGCGAAAAATGCGGACATAGATTGGAAGCTATTCAGAAATTCAGTGACACTCCTTTAAGCGATTGCCCTGAATGCAATGAAGTCGCTTTAAAAAAACTTGTCTCTTCAGCTGCCTTTAAGCTTAAAGGTGGTGGCTGGTACGAAACGGATTTTAAGAATAAAAGCAGCTGCTCCACCAGCACACCAAGCAAGCCAGCATGCGCCGGCTGCCCAAATGCTGAATAATTAACAATAAGTGTTAATAAC
>QZLE01000160.1 GCA_004796365.1 Gammaproteobacteria bacterium
ACATCAAAGGCAACCATATCAGGAGTATGTGAATCAACATTGCTGGAAAAATTAGAGCAGTTGGTCTCGTCACCTGCATATACCATGATGGTTGCTTGCGGCTCCATCTCAATTCGCATTGGTCCGAAATATATCTGACCTTCTCTGATTATTAGCTCATAACCATTAGCCTTTGCGCGGTCTTTTAAAAAAACAATATCTGTTGAATCCTGATTTATCACCAGAGACTGTTTACCATTCTGGCTATCTGAATGAACCGATAGACCATTATCACTTGCAATTTCAGTGACAATAGCTGCATCAGTTGTTGGTGCATCCGCTCCCCATGCCTTAGCAACATGCTCCCGATCCAATGCAATAGATTCATCCTGACACATAACTGTAACTACTGCATCTTCATCGCTAGGATAATCAACTGAGATCTCGCGAATAAAACCGCGCATAACCTCTTCAGAGTTATCTCCTCCCGTTCCATTAGAGAAAGCAGCTTCAATAACTATTGGCTCCCACGGAAGGAAAATACCGGCGTCTTGTACCTCCCATGAACCATCAGTATCTCTACCAGTATTGAATATAAGTGTTGCCGTTGTGGCTTCCTGACGTGATGATTCCACCTTCACTTGCTGCAATAATGGATAAAAGTCTGATATTTCGCTTTGCTGCGACCCGACTTTTATTCTGCATTCTGCAGGGGCATCATTTTCAGTGAATAGTGAAATTAGTGACATGATCTACTCTGACTCCCTTGGTATCAAAATAACCGAACCAAGCATATCTATATCAAGCATCAAATCCGCTCCATATGATACGTGTGGATTCGCATCCAAAATACGCCACCACATACGATCATTGTTGTAGAAGTTCTGTGCCAAATGATCCAACCGATCACCTTGCTTTACTTCGTATTCAATAACCCCTGTAGCTGGTTTTATCTCTCTGAAACGTAATCCTTTAAATGCACCACTCTTACTTTCAGAAGTGCTAGTTTCAGAAGACCCAGTAAAATTCAGTGTATCTTTGTATCTTGATTTTTCATTCAACATAATCAGAAAAGAGCTCCCACTTCATTACCAAGATTCAAAGCAGCACCAATCACTTGGCGAATCTTTTCAGCCTTATAAAAAATATTGTTACCCTCAATTACCTTCATGGTCAGACTAACTTTAGCGCGATAAGGAACTAGATTTGGAAAATGATCAAGCTGCTCAACTGTGACTGATGTAAGAAAAACTGGTAGTACATGACTGCCCCAGATAAAAAGGATTACTGAGGCTGATTTATCTCTTTGAAAAGCTCTATTGCCACCAAAACCAAGACCAGAGAGCATTTGCATTCCACCTGGACCACTTTCTTTTGGTTCTACCATTGTTCGCAGAGTATCCAGCTCTGGCTCAATCCCAAATTGCTCAGCTATGCCATCACCTTCTTCAAGACGATCTGTCGCATCAACCAATATATCAATCGTAAATGATTCGGGCTCTACATTTACTCCTTGTGCAACTTTTGGAGTTTCTGTTGGCAATACAAAATCATAGCCACTGCGCCCAGGAACACCTGTTTTCTTAATAGTAATGGTTCTGGTTCTAGTCAGAGTTTTAGGATTGAAATCAAAGCTCAATACCAATGGAGGTATCGAAAGTGCATATTCAACCAAAATTCCTTTTGTTACATTTAGCATTTATTACCTCTAACCAATACTCTGCTGAATAATTGATTCAGCAATATTGTTGGCAATTGACTCATCACTATCATTTTGACTAGCGCTTATACCTGAAACAGATAACACATCTATCGAAGCTGTTTTCGTAGCCTTAGCGCTTTGCAGGTATTCACCAACTAAACGTGCAATGTTATGCCCCCGTTTCTCAAACCCATTAGGTAATTGAATAGACATTCTGTCTATATAAATCATTACTGCACTCCCTTTGGCAGATAGTCTTGAAGTGGTCCAAGATCTGAGTGCATTAATTCTCTTCCATCTTTTGCCATCTCTCGCCAAACAGCCTGCGCAAAATGCTTATACTCAATTTCTGAATCATCAGCTGCAGCCAGATATGCAGCATGAAGAGCCGCATTTTTAATATTTCCGCCATTAAAATTGGATATTTTTGCCATTTTTGACAAATCAATTTCTTTTGAAACTGGCGCCTTCGACGGAATGCTTTTACCCCAAATATTCTTGCGAGAATTTGCATCTGGGCGAGGAAACTCAACCACAACCTGGAAGCGACGTAAAAATGCAGAGTCAATATTCTTACGAATATTAGTCGTCAAAATACATGGGGTACTTATTGTCTCTAGACGAGACAAAAGATGACTAACTTCCAAGTTAGAGTAACGATCCTTTGATTCTTTTATATCCCCTCTTTTGCCAAATAGGCTGTCAGCCTCATCAAACAATAAAACTACATCGCGACATTCGGCAGTATCAAAAAGGGTATTTAGATTCTTCTCAGTTTCACCAATATATTTACTAACCAGACGCCCTAAATCCACCTTATATAATGGACGTTCAATCTGACTGGCAATTATTGATGCAGCAAGGGTTTTACCTGTACCAGAAGGCCCACTAAATAGTGCAACCGGCCCACCTGTCTTTTTTCCATTCCATTTTTCAGTAACAATTGAGCGATGCTGAATCCAGTAGATATATTCTTGCAGCATCTGCTTGCGTTCAGCTGGAAGAACCAGATCATCCCACGA
>QZLE01000035.1 GCA_004796365.1 Gammaproteobacteria bacterium
AAAAGTCTTTTTGTGAAAAAAAACACGATATTTTTATCATTTTGGGCATTTTAGGCTCTGCGTTGCTTATTGGGGGTGATAATAAAAAACCGCCAGTAAAGGCGGTTACTAATAGTGTTGGTTCGAAGCTATTTACGTTTACCGCAAAGCAAATATTCCATAAGCGCCTTTTGGGCATGCAGGCGGTTTTCGGCCTCATCCCACACAATACTCTGTGGGCCATCAATAATAGTAGCAGAAACTTCTTCGCCTCGGTGTGCCGGCAGGCAGTGCATAAATACAGCGTCTTTGTCAGCAAGTCCCATGATTTTGTCATCAACCTGGAAGTTGGCAAACGCCTTTTCGCGTTGCGCTTGTTCTTCTTCTTGGCCCATGCTTGCCCAAACGTCGGTTACAATAAGGTCAGCACTGGAAGCCGCTTCTTCTGGCGAGCCGATTATCTCGTAGCAGTCTTTGTAATCATCCATAATCTTTGCATCCGGCTCATAACCTTTTGGAGTACAAAGGTTTAACTTAAAACCAAACTGATTGGCGGCAAGGATGTAAGAGTTAGCCATATTGTTGCCATCTCCAATCCAGGCAACAGTTTTGCCGTTAATGTTACCACGGTGCTCATAATAGGTTTGCATGTCGGCAAGCAGTTGGCATGGGTGGCACAGGTCGGTAAGGCCATTAATGATAGGTATGTTGCTGTACTTTGCCATTGTGGTTACAACGTCATGGGCAAATGTTCTAATCATTACGCAGTCCAGCATGCTGCTAAGTACACGGGCGGTGTCTTCGATCGGTTCACCACGTCCGAGCTGAGTGTCACGAGGAGAAAGGAAGATTGAACCTCCGCCCAATTGAATCATTCCCGCTTCAAAAGATACCCTGGTTCTAGTAGAAGATTTTTCAAATATCATTCCCAGAACTTTGTTTTTAAGTGGTTCGTATACTTCACCTTTTTTGGTGATCTCTTTTAGTTCACATGCTCTTTTGATCAGATAATTAAGCTCATCTTGCGACATGTCCATCAAAGATAAGAAGTGACGTGTACTCATAGTGTTTTCCTATTATTCTTCCTTAAGGAATCCCTTAATTAGCGCAACGACTTTATCAACCATTATAGCAGCATCTTCTTCGTTCATATTAATAGGGGGAAGAAGTCTTACTACGCTGTTTGCGGTTACGTTTATTAATATTCCATTGTCCAGCCCCTGTTTAACAAGGTCGGAGCAAGGGCGGCCTAGCTCGATGCCAAACATCATTCCTTTATTGCGAATGTTAATTACTCCTGGTGTATCTGCTAGTTTTTTAGCGAAACTAGCGGCAATTTGGTCTCCTAGAATCGCAGCATTAGCATCTAGTTTTTCGTTAACTATCGTCTCCATAACAGCATTTGCAGCAGCACATGCAAGCGGGTTTCCACCAAATGTTGAACCGTGGGTTCCTGGATAGAGTAGGTTGTTTGCCTTGCCGCTAACTACACATGCCCCAATAGCTGTACCATTTCCCAGCCCTTTGGCCAGAGTCAGCACATCTGGAATAATGTTTGAGTGCTGAAAGGCAAATACTTTGCCTGTGCGGGCGATACCGGTCTGGATCTCATCCAGTATTAAAAGCAGATTGTTTTCGTCACAAAGTTCTTTGATTGCCTTTAGGTAATCCTTATCGGGAACATTTACGCCGCCTTCTCCCTGTATTGGTTCCAGCATCACTGCTACAACATTGGAGTTGTTTTGGATTTCGGTCTTGATCGCGTCTACATCATTGTAATTTACGTGGGTAAAGCCAGAAACCATTGGTTCAAACCCAAGCTTTACTTTTTCATTGCCGGTTGCGCTTAAGGTGGCCATGGTGCGGCCGTGGAAACTTTTGTGGGCAACGATGATTGTGGGTAGCTGTATGCCATTGAGGTTTCCAAAGATTCTGGCTATTTTGATTGCTGCTTCATTGGCCTCTGCACCAGAGTTACAGAAAAAAGCAGCTTCCATACCTGAAAGCTTACAGATGGTTTCTGCTAGTTTTTCCTGTTGGGGAATTCGGTATAGGTTCGATGTGTGGATAACCTCGGCTGCCTGTTTTTGAATAGCAGCAGTAACGGCTGGATGTGAATGGCCTAAGCCGCATACAGCAATTCCTGAAAGGGCGTCCAGGTATTTGTTTTCTTGCTCATCCCACAGCCAGGAACCTTCCCCTTTGTTAAAGGCAACTTCCTGTCTGCTATATGTTGGTATTAGATATTCTGTCATCAAAGTCATCCAAAAATAGCAGTTGAATAGATAATAAACGCAAAAGGCAGCCTTTGTTCAGGCTGCCCTGAAATAAGAGTATATGTGCTTAGGCCTTGTCAGGCAACCCTCTATTCACTTGGGTAGGGTAGGGTAAAATCATATGAATTTACAATCTCACAAAACAGCTTAGCGGTGACTTCTGCATCATAAATAGCTGAGTGGGCATCCTTAGAGTTAAATTCGATACCGGCTGCTTTTAGCGCCTTAGCCAAAACAGTTTGTCCGTAGGCTAGTCCTGCAAGGGTTGCGGTATCAAAGGCGCTGAATGGATGGAATGGATTGCGGCGGATGCCTGCGCGTTCGATTGCAGTAATCAAAAAGCTCATGTCGAAATAGGTATTGTGAGCAACAACTATTGCGCGGGTACATCCAGTATCGCGGATCTCCTGGCGTACCGGTTTGAAGATTCTTCCAAGCCCTGCTTGCTCATTTACCGCCATGCGCAGTGGGTGGAACGGATCGATCTTATTGAATTCCAGAGATTTTTTATCCAGGTTTGCACCCTCAAAAGGCTCAATATGAACTGAGTGCGTTTTGTATGGATATAGTTTGCCATTGGCATCCATGCGGATGATAACCGCAGCTACTTGCAGTAGTGCATCTGTCTGCGCGTTTACACCGGCGGTTTCCAGGTCAATTACAACTGGCAAAAAACCGCGGAAGCGGCGCGCTATATCTGGATTTGGTATTGAATCTTCGGTTTCATCAGTCATGGAGCATAGGATATATGATTGATGGGGAGAATAAAAGGAGTCGGCCGATAAGCCGGGTTCTGTCATGGGCAATCATTCATCTAGGGTGTACGTCACCATACACCTCAAGCAACCTACCCGAAAGCTACACGCGGACCACATGTTGTCAGCGCAAGGCTGACCTGCTTCCCTATTTGGTCTTGCTCCGAGTGGGGTTTACCTTGCCGCTGAGTGTTGCCATCAGCGCGGTGCGCTCTTACCGCACCATTTCACCCTTACCTGTAAGCAGGCGGTATATTTTCTGCTGCACTTTCCGTAGGCTCGCGCCCCCCAGGCGTTACCTGGCACTCTGTCCTGCGGAGCCCGGACTTTCCTCCGTAGTCTAGGACTAAGGCGATTGCCTGGCCAACTCCAGAGTGGATTATAGCATGATTTGTTTATTCTTTGGTTTTAAAAATCACAAGCACCACCACAGGTAAACATCTTTATGACTGGGGCAAGCTTGTGGTTTAGCTTTGCTTTTAGGGCTTCTTCAACGGTGATTGTATCTTCTGTGATTCGAAAGGCCTGAATATTGAAATCTTCAAGATAGGTTAGGGTCTGGTAATCTGCTTTTTTACAAAGAATTGCTTCTATATTCTGCGCTTTTAATTCGGCGATTCTTTTTTCTTGTGAGTCGCTGGTTGCTGTGAAAATGGCGATTTCGCTAATCTCTTTATCTTTGCAAACAGCGATGGCAAAGATATTTCCAATGTTGTCACATACGGTTTTATTCGGAGTTATTGCTACAGCTAATTTTGACTCGGTCATTATTCAATTAACTCCAAAGCCAAGTTGTACATCTCTTTCTTTTTCTTTCCGGTCAATTTTGCAGCAATAGTAGATGTTTGTTTTACACCAATTCCTTCTTCCAGCAGAGTTTTGATTATGTTTTCTGCTTCAACTTCGGACTTGTCAGAAACTGCTTTATCAAAGCCGTCAACCACTATTACAAATTCACCTTTGGTTTGGTTTGGGTCGGTTTCTATCCACGCAATCAGTTCTGTAAGCGGTGCTTTTTTTATGGTTTCAAAGGTTTTGGTAAGTTCACGTGCGACCACGGCAACTCGCTGCTCTCCAAAGGTCACTTGCATATCCTTTAGTGATGCAACGATGCGGTGACTGGATTCCAGAAACAGCAAGGTTCGCGGTTCTTTGGTTAGTGAATCCAGATGTTTTATTCTGGCGCCTTGTTTGGCAGGTAGAAAGCCTTCGTAGATAAAACGGTCGGTTGGAAGGCCAGATACAGATAAGGCGACAATAGGGCTGCATGGTCCAGGAACTGGCACGACAATTAAGTTTGCCTCTAAGGCAGCTCTTACCAGGTTGAATCCTGGGTCATTTATAAGTGGTGTGCCTGCATCGGATACCAAGGCTATAGTCTGTCCGTTGCAAATGGAATCGATTATATGCGGAACCTTTTTTTCTTCGTTGTGGTCATGTAGAGCAATCTGTTTTGTATTGATGCCAAAATGGGATAATAGCTGCCCGGTGCGCCTGGTGTCTTCTGCTGCGATAATATCTGCCTGTTTTAGAGTGTCAATCGCCCGCTGTGATATGTCAGCAAGGTTGCCAATCGGGGTGGAAACGATAAAAAGGGTGCCGCTGTTGTGAGTCACGCGCAATCTCCATTGGTAAAATAATATCGAGAGTGATTTTCCAATGTCGATGGTGATGTTAAAGAACTATGATGGTAAGATAGCCTCTAACTTATTGGAAACACTCCTTGTTAATGGATTTTAACTGAAAATAGAAGCAACTGAAGAATGAAGATCAACTTTTTTTCCCAAAGTTTTTCCCGGATTGTACGAATAATTGCCATAGCTGCTGTATTGATTCAACTTAGTTGTGCCCCTTCTCCCGACCAGATCCGGCAGCCTTCAGAAGAAGAAAGGCAGGCGAAAGTACTTATGCAGCAGGGTGATTTGGCTGCAAAGAAGGAAGACTTTGCAACTGCTGCGGATAGATATGTCTCTGCTTCTGAACTGGTATCTGGTGAAGATGCAATTGAGTACAAGATAATAGCCGCAGGTTTAATGTTAAAGGCTGGGCAGGATAAACGAGCAGTTGAGCTATTAAATACAATTGATTCGGAAAAGCTGGATGTTGAATTAAGCGCTCAATATAAGTTTGTAAGGGCGAGACTTGCTTATGAGTCTGGTGATTTACTGGGCGCCTTGGCATTGATCGATGAAAAAGACATAAAAGTACCAAGTTTTGAGTTCTATGATTTTCGCAGCAAATTATACCTTTCAGAAAAAATGTATCTTGAAGCTGCTAGAGATTTTGTTGCCGCAGGATCATATCTTGAAACACCGATTGATCTGGCTGCAAATCAAATCAAAATATGGGATGCAATTTCCAGAGTGTCTGAGAGCAGAATAAACTTTTTGATGCCACCGGCTCCTGATGAGTTTGGTGGATGGATTGAACTAGCATATTTCGTTAAACAAAATAGCAGTAATGTTAAGGCCCTTATTTCTGAAATTGAAAAATGGAAGATGCGCTATCCTACGCACCTGGCGTCACTATATCTTATTGAAAATCTGATTGCTGAATATCAGAATCGCTTTAAGATCCCAACTAATATAGCTGTTCTTTTACCGTTAAGCGGCAAATATTCAGCTGCTGCGAGTGCAATTCGCGATGGAATTCTTGCCGGATACTTTAAAGATTTTCGAGCAGAAAGACCGGAGATTGTTTTTTATGATACCGATAACACTCTAGATTCTGCAGCTACAATTTATCGTCAGGCGGTAGGTGATGGGGCTGATTTAGTTTTAGGACCGCTCAGGAAGAATATTCTTGAAGACCTTGCCGCTGTTGATAATTTACCTACACCTGTCTTGGGGCTTAATTACTTGCCGGAGTATTATGAGCCCAAACCCAATTTTATTCAGTTTGGTCTTTTGCCGGAGGATGAAGCAGTTCAGGCGGCAATTTATGCCTATGAGGATGGGTACAAGAATGCTGTTGTTTTAGTACCCAATACAGATTGGGGACAGCGTCAGGCTGATGCATTTGCTAATAAGCTTGAAGAGTTGGGTGGAAAAGTACTTGAAGAGAATTATTTTGATACCAAGGTTAATGATTTTTCTCGCTCTATTAAGGCGCTGCTGAATATTGATGCCAGTGGTCAACGTTACCGGGCCCTGGTAAGCACATTTGGTAAAAAGGTAGAGTTTGAACCACGTCGGCGCCAGGATGTCGATTTCATCTTTTTGGCTGCCACTCCAAGGCAGGCAAGATTGGTGCGTCCGCAGTTTAACTTTCACCTAGCATCACGAATTCCAATATATGCAACATCATCAATATACAGTGGCGTTGAAGATACAAAGGCAGATCAGGATTTAAACGGCGCTTCATTTGTTGATATGCCTTGGGTTCTTGGTTCTGACAACAATAATGATCATATTGAGATGAGAGCCTATTGGCCAAATCGGATGAAAAGATATCAACGTTTATTTGCAATGGGGCTGGATGCGTATCAATTGATCCCTAATTTGGCAGCTATGATAACCAATAGCGATATAAGAAAAAAATCCAATACAGGTATTCTAAATGTTGAGAACAACCGTATTCGTCGTACTCTGGATATTGCAGATTTTAGACGTGGTAAACCACAGTTACGTTGGAAAGATGCGCAATGATACTTGCTGAATTGGTTCCTAAAAAGCTATTGCCAAAAAAAATGAAGAGCACCGAGCATGGGGCGCATGCCGAAGGTCTGGCTGAGAGATGGCTTAAGAAGCATGGATTAAAACTTTTGCAGCGTAATTATCGCTGTAAATGCGGAGAGATAGACCTGATTATGCAGGATGGCGATGACCTGGTATTTATTGAGGTTAGGCAGCGAACCAATCACAAGTTTGCAACTGGTGCAGAAACGGTTACATCTGCCAAACAACGCAAGATAATAAATACAGCTAGCCATTATCTGCAAAGAAACGCAAAGATGATGGAAAGGCAGTTAAGGTTTGATGTAATATCGGTAGGTCGCATGCAAGCTGAATCTAAGGTATATGGTGTTAATGATTATCGCGAAGAAAGGCGAAGTGATAATGCCGATATAGACTGGATAAAGAACGCATTTGAAGTAAATTATTGATCACAAAGTTGAATTGAGGAATAGGTTTTGAACGTACAGGAAAGAATAGTCAAGCACTTTACAGATAGCATTCAGGTAAAGCAGGACTCTTTAGAGGCTCTTACCCCAAGCATTGCAGCTGCCGCAGAGGCAATGGTTTACTGTTTGCAGAACGACGGTAAAATTTTATCATGCGGTAATGGAGGTTCCGCCGGTGATGCGCAGCACTTTTCATCTGAACTATTAAACAGATTTGAAATGGAGCGCCCAAGCCTTCCTGCTGTTGCGTTGACTACAGATAGCTCTACTTTGACGTCTATTGCCAATGATTATCACTACGACGAAGTCTTTTCCAAACAGATCCGTGCCTTGGGTCAGGCCGGTGATGTACTTCTGGCAATCACTACCAGCGGTAACTCCAGTAATATTTTGACAGCAGTTGAAGCAGCGCATAGTAGAAAGATGAAGGTAGTAGCGTTTACCGGTAAAGATGGGGGCAAACTTGCCCCGGTTCTTGGTGATGGTGATATTGAAATCCGTGTACCGGCAACGGTAACAGCTAGAATTCAAGAGGTGCACCTATTGGTCATTCACTGTCTGTGCGATCTTATAGACAGGCATCTTTTTTGCCCTGAATAAACTGGCAAAGAAAACATAAGGGAAGATTAATAATGATAAAACAAGCCAACAAAATTGTTATTAGGTTAGTTTTTGCAGCATTGGTACTGGTTTCATTGCAAGGTTGTTTAGGAACTGCATTGGTAGTAGGTGGTGTTGCCGTTGGTGCGTCAGTAGCTCATGAGCGAAGATCAGCAGGAACAGTGATGGATGATGAGGCAATAGAATTCAAGGTGTCCTCAGCACTTTCTGAAGTACCGGAAACCTCAGGTGATGATGCCCACATCAACGTGATTAGCTACAATTATCAGGTGCTATTGACTGGTGAGGTTCCAAACAAGACATCAAAAAATGTTGCTAGCAGACAGGCAATGTCTGTAGAGAAAGTTAAAAAGGTAGCTAACGAGCTTGCTATTGCAGAAAAAAGCAGCCTTGGGGCCAGAACAACAGATGTATGGATAACGACCAAGGTAAAGGCAAATCTTTTCAGTGTTGATATTGATGGCTTTGACCCAACCCGAGTAAAGGTTGCTACTGAGAGAAGGATTGTATACCTGATGGGGCTGGTAACTCGAGAGGAGGCAGATGCAGCTGTTGAGGTTGCCAGAAATATCGAGGGTGTTGAGAAGGTTGTTAAGATCTTTGAGTACGTTGTTAAGGATTAGTTTTGCCATATGCAAAACGAACCAATACTTTCAAGCTTTATCTCCAAACTTCAGGCAGTCTTACCTGCTGATGCGGTACTGACTGAAGAGGCCGACTGTCTGCCATACGGATGTGATAACAGCAGGCGTATGGTAGCTCCAGATGTGGTGGTATTCCCAATAACTCATCAACATATAAAAGAGATAATAGCCCTTTGTAATCAGTTTAAGATTGCGGTTTTAGCTCGCGGAAGGGCAACAGCCACCACTGGTGCAACTGTGCCTGTGCAAGGCGGTGTTGTAATCTCCTTTGAGCGGATGAATCGCATTATTAGTATTGACTCTGATAACAGAGTAGCGGTAGTAGAACCAGGGGTGATAAATCAGGACCTGCAGGATGCGATAAAGGAGCATGGATTTTTCTGGCCACCAGATCCAACTAGTTCAGCATATTGTACCGTTGGTGGCAATGTGTCGTGTAATTCCGCAGGGCCTCGAGCAGTCAAATATGGAACCCCGCGCGAGAACATTCTTGGTCTAAAGGCTGTTGCTGGAGACGGAAGTGATATAAACGCAGGCGTCTATACCAGCAAAGGGGTGGTTGGCTACGATCTTACCCGTTTGATAACCGGCTCTGAAGGGACATTGGCGGTTATGAGCGAGCTAACCCTGAAGCTAACTCCGCTTCAGGAGGAAGATAGGGTAATCAAGGCGATCTACGCAACTATGGAATCTGCTGCTCAAGCAGTAGCTCAAATAATGGCTCAGCCGGAAATACCATGTGCACTGGAGTTTATTGATGCTAATGCCATTGAAATGATACGTAGCTACAGCGAAGTAGAACTGCCGCATGAAGCAGGTGCCATGCTGATGATCGAAGTTGATGGTGATCAGACGACAATTGATAAAACTTTGAGTAAGGTAATAGAAGCAGCAAAAGTTGAAGGTATAGTATCGCTGGAAGTAGCGCAAACTCAGGATCAGGCGCAGGCATTGTGGCGCGTGCGCAAGGCTCTTTCACCAGCACTGAAAAAAGTAGCACCAAAAAAAATTAATGAAGATATAGTAGTTCCTGTATCCAATATCCCCGAATTGATTCATCAACTTAACCTGCTTTCAGAGCAATATCAGATAAAGATTGTAAACTTTGGTCATGCCGGCAACGGGAATATTCATGTAAATCTGCTGATAAATCCTGACGATTCAGAAGAGATGGAGCGTGCTGAGAAATGCCTCGACAGGGTATTTGATCTGGTGCTGGGACTAAAGGGAACTATATCCGGTGAGCACGGAATAGGTATAGAAAAGAAAAAGTTTGTTCCAAGAGAGATAAAGCCGCAGACGTTGGAGATGATGAAAAAGGTGAAGGCAATTTTTGACCCGAATGGTATCCTTAATCCAGGAAAGATTTTCTAAATTGAGGTCTATTTTCCCAATATCTTCAAAGTTTATGCAATAGAAAAAAGTAAAAGTTGCTAACCGGATAAATAACATATATTGATTGAAAGGGATAGTAATGCATAAGGCCGACATAGAAAAAGTAAAAAAACAGATAGACCGTGGTTCGGAGAAAGGTAGTAAGACCTATCAGTTTAATGATAACCATGATGAGAGAAAACCAGCGCAGTGGTGGTTTCAGCACTCTCCAGAGGGTACGGTTTTATTTGTAGTTTTCTACTCGATGGCGTGTCGCTGGTCACAGTGTTTGGGCTGTAATCTGCCATCACAAGTCTCCAGCAGACATATCCCTTTTGACTCTATAATGCAGCAGGTGGATTATATCTTTGCGTTGCCTGAAGTGATGGCAAAGAAAGGTAAGATCCACAAGGTTATTATTAGTAACAATGGTTCGATTTTGGATGAAGATACCTTTTCATCTACGGCACTTATCTACTTTATTGCACTGCTGAATCGCAATTTTAAGAACCTGGAAGTGCTGACTATTGAGACTCGCCCTGAGTATGTAGATATTGAAGAACTGGAATTTATTGCGCGTTCACTCGCCGAAGGGGAACGCAAAACACAGCTTGAAATAGCAATTGGTTTTGAGGCATTTGATGACACAATTCGTAATGATGTGTTTATGAAGGGGCTGACGATAGATGTGTTTGAGAAACTGGTGGAGCGGGTTGCGAAGTACGATTTTCAGCTTAAGTGTTACTTTATGCAAAAGCCGGTGCCAGAGATGACAGACAAGCAGGCAGTAGATGATATTTGTGCAGGTATTGACTATCTTAGTAAAACGGCAGATAAGCATGGCGTGAAGATCAATATGCACCTGAATCCTACTTATGTTGCAATCGGTACCTTGTTGGAGCCTGCATTTAATGAGGGTAGATTTATTCCGCCTAAACTTGAGGATGTTGCCCGTGCAATTTATTCAGGAAAGGGAAAGAATATTTCTATCTTTGTCGGGCTATCAGACGAAGGGTTAGCGGTTGATGGTGGATCATTTCTGGTGCCAGGTTGTGAGGGAATTGTGGCTATCCTGGAACAGTTTAATCAGACTCAGGATTATGAACTGCTGAGTCAGTGTAGTTAATAAATCCGGCCCTTTTTCAGATCGAACATAACCTTTTTATATAGTTTTTTGGCGACCAGGTCGCCAGTATCTGCTACCTTTTTATACCAGTATGCAGCCTTTTCTAGGTCTCGTTTGACGCCTATGCCATCGTAATAAAGATCACCCATTTTGCGCTGCGCCTTTTTCATACCTTTATTTGCTGCTTTCAGATACCAGTTATAGGCCTCTTTGCCATCTAGCCTTGCACCGATTCCATGTTCATACATATATGCAATTGCAAACTGCGCCTGTAGGTGTTCCAGGTTTGCTGCGCGCAGGAAGTATTTTGCTGATTCTTTCTGGTTTTTAGCTATTCCCAGCCCTTTATTAAAGATAAGCCCGATCTGGTAATACACTTCTGGGTTTTTATATTTTTCTATCTGGAACAAGATGTCACGGGCTAGAACATATTCCTTATTCTGAATAAAATCTTTTGCCTGCTGCAGGTATTGGTTTTGCTGCTTTTTGCTGAGCTGGTCTTTAACTTCAACTTGGTGTTTTTCTTCTTCAACAATGTCATCTTCACTGTATAGATCAATATCGTCGCTTGCGATAGCGGTAGAAGAGAAGAGAAGTAAGAAGGCTATGATGTTTTTTTTCATATATATAATTCTAGCCGTTTATTCAAACAATTCCATTTGGTGTTCGCCACTACCATCTTCTTTAAATCTTACTCCGATTCCAATTAGCCTAATAGCTTTGCTTTCTCTCTTTACAGCCTTTTCTAGCAGTTCACTAAATACATCGTAGTCGGGCTCGTGACCTGGGCATTCAATGGTGGTATTTTTAAAGTCGTAAAATTTAATCTTTACGAATAGAGTTTTGATCTCTGGCAGCTCTTCAATTCTGCCAGCGCGGGTGAGAAGTTTTTGGTAGACCTGCTCCAGCTTTTCTTCACACTCTTCTATAGTCTGCAGGTCAGTTTCAAAGGTGTTTTCAACGCTTAGGGATTTGCGTTTGCGTTCGGTTTTTACTTCCCGGTTATCAATGCCCCGGCAGAGTTTATAAAGCCGGTCACCAAATGTTCCAAACTTTTTTACTAAATCAAAATTACTGATTTGCTGTAGATCTGCACAAGTCTCTATCCCCATATTGGTCATTTTTTCTGCGGTGACTTTGCCAACCCCAAACAGTTTTTTTACCGGAAGTTCGGCTACAAAGTCGTCTATCTCTTCAGGTAAGACAACAAACTGGCCGTCGGGTTTGTTCCAGTCGCTGGCAATTTTGGCCAGGAATTTATTTGGTGCTATTCCGGCAGATGCGGTGATTCCGGTTTTTTGTTTGATCTTTTCCCTTATCTCCTGCGCCATTAGTGTGGCGCTTCCTTTGCAGTTGGTGGAGTTGGATACATCCAGAAACGCTTCATCTAGCGATAGTGGCTCGATAATATTTGTGTATTCCCGATATATCGCGATTATTTGTTGGGAAACCACGCGATATTTATTCATGTCACCACGCAAGATTATTAATTTTGGGCAAAGTTTCATGGCTGTGGCTGACGCCATGGCAGAGTGAACACCGTATTTACGGGCTATGTAATTGCAGGTAGATATTACCCCGCGTTTTTCAGGTGTGCCACCCACTGCAACTGGTTTATCTGCAAGTACTGGATTATCGCGTATTTCTACAGCGGCAAAGAAACAGTCGCAATCACAGTGGATGATTTTGCGTTGTTTTGCTGACATTTTTGCTTTCGTTTATCAAGAACGTTGTTGAAGGGCTCAATGAGCTTTAGATAACTAATCCATTGAAATCATGGTTTAGATCCGGTGATGGTTCTTGCAGGAAGTATCCTTGAATATAATCAACTCTGCACTGCCAAAGTATTGCGAGGCTGGTGGCATCCTCGAGATGAGTTGCAACAACCTTCTTTTCCATTTCATGCGCTGAATCAATTATCGATTTTAGTTTTTCCAGGCTTTCGGGTGAGTTGGATGCATCCTGGGTTATGGTGTTATCAATTTTTAGATAGTCAGGAGATATATGCTTAACTATCTGGAATGGGTTAAGTCCACTGCCAAAGTGGTCAATTGCAAATTTGCAGCCGATGTCTGCAATACCTGCATAAAACTCTTTAACCTTATTTAGGTGGGTAACAATAAGCGGTTCAGCTACTTCAAATACAATTTTGCTCATATCAACTTTATGGATAGCCGCTTGCTCTTTAATAAAACCGGGCATTGAGGCTGTGGTAACAGCTTCCCTTGAAAGTTTCATAAAGAATATGGTGTCAGGCTTTATTGTGAGCCTTTGCATCAGAGATTTGAAGGTGTTTGTAATAACCCATTTGTCGATATCTATCATGAGCTGAGCTTTTTCAGCAATATGCAAAAACTCATCCGGCCTGATCTCTGTATTATTTTCACCTCGCAATCTGATACGGATATCATAGCGCTCCATATTATCGCCTTGCAGGCAGGCAATTGGCTGATATACCAGGAATAGCTTGTCTTTGGCAATTGCTTCTATAATTGTGTTTTCCCAGGTGGTCTGTTCTTCCTGAGAAATCTTTGCGTCAAATGATGTTTGGTGTAGGAATACTCTGTTACCACCTTGTGATTTTGCTGTTGTACAGGCATGGTCGGCAAGGTTTACAACATCGTGCGCATTTCCTGAGGCGTCGCCAAGCATTACTACGCCAATGCTACATGTGCTGGATGCACTGGCTCCGTGTAGGTCTGTTATGTGGTGTTCTATTTCTTTGCGCAGGTTGTCTGCAACATCCATTGTTTCATTAACACCCTTTTCTGTTACCAGAACAATAAAGCAGCTATCGCTGAATCTGGCCGAAATATCAAGGTGTTCACATTTTTCTTTGATAACTTTTGCGATGTCAGTGGTGTATGCATCAGCTAACGCTAGTCCAGAGCGGTCTTTTATCTGTTTATATTCATCAAGAAGAATAAATAGTACGCCATGGCTTTTGCCATCCCCGCCTGCCTGACTTTGAATAATTATATCATCAACCTTTTCCATAAAGTGATGGCGGT
>QZLE01000025.1 GCA_004796365.1 Gammaproteobacteria bacterium
AACACAAATTAGTGCTGATCTGTGTAAGGAAGAAGCGCAATGTAACGAGCTCTTTTAATAGCTGTAGCCAGCTGTCTCTGATAGCGCGCCTTGGTTCCAGTGATACGACTAGGTACGATCTTACCTGTCTCGGTGATGTAGTTTTTTAGAGTTTGCAGATCCTTGTAATCAATCTCTGCAACGCCATCCGCTGAAAAGCGACAAAACTTCTTTCTTCTGAAATATCTTGACATGTTAATTCCTCACTCGGTTCAATTACTCTGCAGCTTCTTCTGCAGGCTCTTCAGCTTCTTCTTTATTGTCTTCAACTGCTTCTTCTACATCTACATCTTCTGAAACATCTTCAGATCTAGAGTCACGCTCTTCTTTCTGCTTGATTAGCGGAGAAGGCTCGGTGATTGCACCGTCACGAGAGATAACAAGATTTCTGATAACAGCATCATTAAATTTGAATGCCGAACCAAGCTCTTCAAGCTCTTCAGTGCCACACTCGATGTTCATTAGAACGTAGTGTGCCTTGTGTAGCTTTTGGATAGGATAGGCCAACTGACGACGACCCCAGTCTTCTAGACGATGGATCTTACCGCCATTGGTTTCGATAATTGAGCGATAACGCTCGATCATAGCACCGACCTGCTCGCTTTGATCAGGATGTACTAGAAATACAACTTCATAATGTCTCATTAATAAACCCCTTTCGGATATTTAAAGGCTTACGCCTAAAATAGTCTTTTGGCCAATCCAAAAGACAAGGAGAGATCAACTTTTGTTGACCTGTAAGGATCGCGCAGTTTACAGGAGATAAAAAAGATATGCAACGAAAAACAATGAGTTGTTTATCATTTCAGAAAAATATCGGGTCAATAGGATCAAAGCCGATAATCTTCAATGCAACCGACTACTAGACTACTACCAGTACCACCAGTTATTTTGATGAGGGCTTTGGACGCCCCCATCAAAAAATAATCTGGTAGAATGAATTATTTACCAGTGCAACCATTGAACAGGGTTACTCAATCCTCCTCCAATAGCCCCCATCCACCTATAGACTCTGCGATTACTTTCGCAGGCCATTACATCTAAGATATTATCCCCATTATTGTATCCAAGCTTATATCTATTTGGCCCAATATCCCCACCGTTTTGCCCCCAGTATGAAGCGTTATAAAATCCGCTACCATATGAGCGCCATGCATAAAATCTTGCGTTACCCTCAAATGAGATAAGATCATCTCTGCCATCACCGTTTAGATCACCGATTTTATATCGGTCAGGGCCAATATCTCCGCCGTTTTGTCCCCAGTATCTGGCACTGTAAAATCCACTGCCATATGAGCGCCACACATAAAATCTTGCGTTACCTTCAAGTGAGATTACATCATCTTTGCCATCACCGTTGAAGTCGCCAATTTTATAGCGATTAGAGCCAATATCTCCACCGTTTTGCCCCCAGTATCTGGCACTATAGAAACTGCTACCGGATGAGATCCAAACGTAGAATCTATAGTTACTTTCAAAAGAGATTACATCCGTCTTACCATCACCATTAAAATCACCCAGTTTATAGCGACTGTAGATATCAGCGCCATTGCTACCCCACCTAGCTTTTGGCTGAAAACCTAATCGTGTACCAACCTCAACATCAAAAGTGCCATCACTGTTAAAGGTAATAATGTCGAGAATACCATCCCCGGTGAAATCAGCAGCCTTTTTTCTATCTTGTGCTACAGAGTTATTATCTCCCCAGACACTATCACCATATTTATTCTGAAATACATCTAAATTAGTAAGATTATTGGTTTTTGTTGTGTAGCTATATTTTGTTTTATCAAAATTAGAATAATCAGTTCCTGTATAGGTATGGATCCTCTGAGAAATTACGGTAGATTGTTTAGCATTGATAAACCAATTATTAAATATTGCACACTTATGGTTTGGAATTCCTGATATATGAATCCCTTGGTATCCATCAACCTGGTCAGTAACTTCAAGAGTATAAAAAGAGTTGTGGTGAATTTTAATCCAATCTCCCGCAACATTGATACGATCAGGGTGAAGATCCTCCCCTTTTCTATCGCCACCACCATGCATATCAACAGGATACTGATAGAAATTATTACGGAAAATATTGTATCGTGCTTCATAGCTTGTTCCTGTGTGACCACTACCAGCTATTGCATGGCGACCATGATCAAAAATATTTGCCTCCATAAGAGCATCAGATTTTTCCAAAGTTACTCCATACCCTAAACCTATTCTCCTATTATTGTGAATATAATTGTGATGTATAAAGGAATTATTAGATCCCTCTCTGAGGATAATTGCCGCATAGGACCAACCGGATAATTCACAATTATCAACTTCCAAATAAGGGTAACTTGAATCAATACCGAGTGAATTTGGTTCAAAATATGTGCATGCTTCTTCCTTTGGGTCACAACCATCTGGTATCTTACGACGATCTGGCCCTACAAATCTAAGCCCGGTAATTCGAACATGAGAACCACCAGCTCTAAATAATGGATAAGTACCGACATAACCAGAATATAGTTTTGCCCCATTTGAGCCATTATAACCACGGCCACTTGCCAAAGTTACTCCGCCAGGAATGGCTACATTATAATCCACACTTAAATCTATCTCAGCATTATCGGCAACATAAACCACATCTCCAGATGTAGCGCTATTTAATGCATCGATTAGCTGGGTTTTATCTGTCACATAAAAGTCAGCGCTTGCGGGATCAATCATATCCGAATAGCCATCTCCACCACCAATAGGATTTCCTGTTGGGTTATGTTCTGCGCCATATTGGTCATAATCATTTTGAATAGATGCGGTTGCGTGTGTTGCAAGAAAGATTAAAATTAGAAATATATTAGCCAATGATAACTTGTAAAGTTTCATTATTTTTTCCCCTTTAGTTTATTGATTGTACTTATTGATTCAATGGGGTCAGAGTCGTTGATCTACGATACAAAACGACTACAGACCCAGGGTTGTTTTAAAATCAGTTTTATCGAATATCGTAGTTCCAATAGGTACCGTGAGGCCCAGGAGTTACCATATGGAGAAGGCCATTTTGCATAATATATAGCTCATCATCATTCACAGCTTCCAATCCACTAAAATTAAACCAATTGGTTGTTGAGTAAATGTATGGCCAATAAGTTCCGTGACTACCTGGTGTCACTTTATGAAGATAATTATTTTGCATAATGAAAAGGGTTCCGTTATCCACTGCTTTCATTGCCTGAAAACCAGACCAGTTTTGAATAGAGTAGATGTATGGCCAGATAGTACCATGTGATCCTGGCGTAACTTTATGCAAGAGATTATTTTGCATAATATAAAGAGCTCCATTATCCGCAACTTCCATTGCCTGAAAACCTGACCAGTTTGTTGTTGAATAGGTATATGACCAAGTGCTAGGATCTTGCCCGTAATTAGGTTTAACTCTATGGAGCATGTTATTTTGCATCACATAATAGTATCCATCCATTTCGGTAATAGCCTGAGTGCCAGCCCAGAATTTGCCATTGTCTGTGATATCGTTAATTGGACTTGAAGAGTTGCATCTATATCGCGTTCCATAAGGTCCATCTATACAATGCGGCTCGTTTCCGCTCTGATTTGTATTCATCCAGAAGATCACATTTGCTGCATTTTCTAACCAAATATCTCCCGGGGCAGGATATTTCCCTGCAAAGAAACGATTAGCAATCAAATGCACATTTGACGGGGCCCATATATTTGATTTTTCAACGCTTAAGGCAACGGTGCGGGAATCAATGAACTTGTTAAATGCTGCGGTAACGTTGTTTGATCTTGCGATAACAACTGCTGCGGCATACTTATTACCTTGAACAGTAGGTCCAAAGGCAGAGGAACCATCTGATTCTGAGCCATGCCCAATAAAAACATTATTCTTGATCAATACATGCCCAGACGATTGTTCTTTATTGTATGATTGGTATATTGCATGGCGTCCTGTTCTTTCGAATCTATTGTCACTTATGGTTAAATTTTTCATCTCCGCAGAATGAATGCCATAGCCAGTTCCCCATTTAGGAACATTATCAATCATTAAAAAAACTGTGCCTTTGATATCGTGAAAGTAGTTGTGTGTAATTTCACAATCTATAATTGATGAAGTCTCACTTCCATTAAGATCCATACCAGTTATCAGCTTGTCAAACTCTAGATTTCGAAAACGACCTCGTGTAACAGTAGCACCGTAAAGGTTATTTTTAATACCAACCTGACGCTTTGTACCATTATTCGCCTCACCAGTGGTCGCAGAACCTCGAATAGTGAATTTCTCAAGAAGTAGATCAGTGATAACCCCTGACAGGATAAAACCATCTAAATGATTGGGCTTGAGGTTCAACGTGGTATTGCCCATACCTTGTCCTCGTATAGTCAATGCACTTTTATTCTTAATTTCAATGGCTTGATTTATGCAAAATTCACCTTTGAGATTGATTGTCGCACCATAAGTTGCGTATTTAACTTTATTTTTTAATGCGGGAGTATCTATAGCGCAATTATTGGTTCCAACTAGTGTATGCGTATCGGCAGCCTGAGTTTGAGAATTCCCAAGCACCCCAAGAAATATGAAAGCCATTATGCTATACAATTTAATAAATTTTCTATTTGATGTTTTCATGATTACCGTCCTGTCTATCGTTCTAATTAATGAGAAGTTCAATCAAACTATGGGACAGATGCACCTTACTTCACATCCGCACCCACTTTTAGAAAGGATATTATTGGCAGTTAACAAGAAACCATCAATCGTACTTTGGCATGATTTAATGCGTGCTAATACTATAAATAGCAAAAGTTTAAAGCGGCAAAACACACTAACCGTCCTAATACTGAAAATAATTATGGGTGCTCTTTTTCCTTCCATGCCACAGGGATTAGTGTAGAAAAAACTGAATGCAATTATTTTTAAAACAACTGGTATCAGCAGTCTATTCATTTAAGTGAAACGCAAATTCAAAGACTGCTGATACCATTGATTTTTCGGACTACTGGCGGAAGTAAAGCCTATCCATAGTAATTTCTATCAACATTTATTAGCATAGAGCAAAATTCTTCCAACACTATTTTTTTGTAAACTTTATGCCCCGTTTTTTTTCACCAATTCCCACACACTCTTTCCCTTTAAAACAACCACTAACATCAAAAGGCTGGTTAAAAGAATCTTTAAATAGCACTTCAAGATGGCGATAAATATCTTTTCCAGGATGTGTTGGCCTAGCTTCAACTGCAAGTCGCAACCCTATTCGATTATTATAAAAATCATATAGCACCAAAAAAGTTTTTTGTTGATTTTTAAACTCATATTTTCCTTCGAAGCATTCATGCTTATCGCATAAAAAATACCTGCTATTAGGCTTAATATCCAAATATGTTTTGTCTTTACTATTAGTTAAATATATACCTATCGCGCTGAAAATTTCTTTTGGCTCAGTTCTATCTACTGACCATCTTTCACAAGAGTAAGATGCAAAAAATAAAAGAAAAAATATCATCTTATGAAAAAAAATCACTTATCACTTTCCTTATATTCATTTGGTATTGGGACTGACCATTTAAATATCTGAGTAGTAGTTGAAAAAGGACCGGTCTCAGGATTCTGAACCAATCCATGGTTTAAAATATTCTCACCAGCAAAAGACTCTAAAGTTGTTCTATTTACTCCCGTAAAAATAATCATTCCATCCTTAGTTGTTGCCGTCACATAGTCAGAAAAACTACCTACCACATCCCCCAAATCAACCCCATCGGTAAAACCCAAAGCACCATCAACAGGATCAAAGCTCCTGAAAGGCTCATTCAAAGAACTTTCCGTATAACTAGCTCCATTGTTAGGTATAATACCATTTGTTTGAGCAGCAAATTCTTCAATTAAATAGCTTGTCAACTTTTGATAATATGGTGTAGATAATAACTCATCACTTCCTTCGGAGCCGACATCATAAATTGTTTCACTGTTTCCATTATGCTCTCCTGTTCTAAATCGATGTAGTTCATAAGTAGCTAGATCTGTTGTAAATGATTTCCCCTCTACCATTAGAATAGAATTTTCAGCTGCAACCTTAGCTGCTTCTGTAGCTAAATATTCCAGTGTAGTCATTTCCCTTTCGCTAGAAGATCTTTGATCATGCCTCCTCGTATCTTGTTGATAAACTGGGAATATATATACAACCCTTTCACCACTTCTCATTTGTTCACTAGCTTTTTCAACACCGTTATCTTGTGAATTTTGATGAACCATATTACTTGCGACATCTGCAGTTTCAGAACTAGAAATATCAGTATTATATTCACCCACAGGAGCCTGGGCTACAGGGGCTGGTGCAGTATCATTGGTATTCGGAGCATCAATGACATTTGGAAGATAATCTGCCTCCCCACTATCTTTATAATCAACTCTATTCATCCAAGCAGCAGGCTTTCCAATCGGCAAATTGATATCCGCATGCGACCAGGTTGCACCCTCGTTAGGCTTATCCATAACTGAGGCAAGGTCTTCTG
>QZLE01000148.1 GCA_004796365.1 Gammaproteobacteria bacterium
CAAGTGAAAAAGTAGTAGCTACCCGTAAATCTGTCATTGAGTTTATGCTTATTAATCACCCATTAGATTGCCTGGTTTGCGACCAAGGTGGTGACTGTGAGCTACAGGATATGGTGTATCAGTTTGGCGCTGATAATTCGCGCTTTTGCGAGCCAAAGGTGGAGAAACAACCGGAAGATATCAGTCCGCTGATTGCGGTGAATGCTAATCGTTGCATCAAGTGTATGCGTTGTGTGCGCTTTCTAGAAGAGATCTCTGGGCAGCGTGAACTTGGTATGTTAAACCGCGGTGAAAATTGCAAGATCTCATCTTTCTATGATGACAAGGTTACCTCAAAGCTTTCTGGCAATACAATTGATGTGTGCCCGGTTGGAGCGTTGCTGGCAAAAAGTGCTACCCATGCGGTAAGGCCGTGGGAACTGAAACGCACAGAATCTGTTTCCCCATACGATGCGCTTGGAACCAATATCAATATCGATACCTTTGCTAATAAGGTAATCAAGATTATTCCTAGGCATAATTCCGGAATTAATGGTAGCTGGATCTCAGATCAAGATCGTTTTGGATTCCTGGGCCTTGAATACAGGGTCGAGCAGCCGCTAGTAAATGGTGAAGTTACTCCATGGGAGCAGGTTCAAGAAGATTTAGGCAGGGTATTTGCTGATAATGAAAAGTCCACTCTGTTTATGGTGTCCCCTACGGCAACTGTAGAACAGATGCTTGCGGTTGAAAATTTGGCAGCAGCTATGCCAAATGCGCAGATAGGTTATTCTTTTTCACAGCATCGTCAAATCCAGGGTGATACAGAATACTTCCCAGTTTTAGGAATGAGCCTTGAACAGTTGCTGCAATCTGATTTGATTATCATTGCTGGTGTTGACTTAGACCAAGATCTACCGGTGCTTGCTGCAAGATTACGTAAGGCCAACTGCCGGGTGGTTATGATAGATCCGCAAACGCCTGATGCCGGTCTGGTCAAGAATGCGCAAAGCCCTGTGCTTTTATTCGGTAAAGCTGTTTCAGAGCATGTAGATGCGGACCAATTGCGTGAAAGTCTGCAAAAGGTATTTGCCCATGGAAAACTGAAGACAGGTGACATCAGTGGTGGAGCTAACTCAGCAGGCGCCGCGATTTTGCAATCGTTAAGATCTTGCGAAGATAGTGCAAAATCTTTCAGCAATGTTGTACTTGTTGGTGATGCTCTGGAGGAGATTGCCGGAGATAAGATGCATATTATTTCTAGTGCTGAACATGTTATTGCCCTTATGTCTACGACAACTGAAGCGATTAAAAGAAATGCACATATAATATTGCCGATTCCTGCATGGACAGAAGTGTCTGGCTCTTTTGTGAATATGCAACTTAACTGGCAATGCTTTAAGGCAGCAATTAAAGCGCCAGATGCAGCCAGAGAGATTGAACAGATCTGCGCGATGATTGCCAAGGCGGCAAAGGTTGCGATTTTCAGAAAGATCTCAGAAGATCAATTTGCCGATAAGTTGAAGCAGATAAAAACAGAGCAACAAAAAAGTTGGAGTGCGCAATGCTGATGGAATACTACAACCAGGCCATTGAGTGGTTATATTCCCTGCCGGTGCCTGCTGAAATAATGACCGTGACCATTATCCTGGTGAAGATTGCGATAATAGTTAACGTTTTGCTTGCTGGGGTATCATATCTAACTTTGGCTGAGCGCAAAGTGATTGGCGCCATGCAATCGCGTATTGGCCCCAATCGCGTTGGCCCTTTTGGTGTATTTCAGCCGATTGCAGATGGCATCAAGGCTTTGTTTAAAGAGATCAACGTACCCAGCGCCAGTGACAAAGCTGTTTTTTATATTGCGCCAATTATTTCAATTGCACCAGCTTTGGCCGCTTGGGCAACGGTACCGTTTTCACAAGACCTGGGGCTGGTCGATCTGAATGTTGGTCTGCTGTATATCTTGGCGATGACATCTATCAGTGTCTATGGCGTTATCTTTGCCGGCTGGGCATCCAACTCGCGCTATGCAACCCTAAGTGCAATGCGCGCAGCGGCGCAGATGATCTCTTATGAGCTGGCAATGGGGTTTGGTCTTCTTGGTGTTGTTCTTGCCTGTGGTAGCCTTAATTTGCGCGAGATCGTAATGGCGCAGGAAGGCGGATTTTGGAATTGGTACTGGATTCCTCTGTTTCCGCTTTTGGTGGTCTACTTTATCTCTGGTGTTGCCGAAACTAATCGTGCCCCGTTTGATGTGGTGGAAGGGGAGTCTGAGATTGTAACCGGTTTTATGGTGGAATACTCCGGCATGACTTTTGCCATGTTCTTTATGGCTGAATATGCCAACATGATCCTTATCTCTGTTCTTACCAGCATACTTTTCCTTGGCGGTTGGATGTCTCCATTTGCTGGGATCCCGGTGCTTGGAGAGATCTTTAATTTCGTTCCTGGTATCGTTTGGCTGTTCGCCAAGAGCGGAGTTTTCCTGTTTACCTATCTGTGGATTCGTGCAACATTCCCACGTTACCGCTATGACAAGATCATGCAATTAGGTTGGAAGGTATTGATTCCTGTCTCATGTGTTTGGGTAGTTGTGGTTTGCGCTTTCAAACTAATTGGCTTTGGGCCTTGGTTTGGTTAATTAACAATAAAACAACAATACAAAAAAGTCCTATAATTAATTTATGGGCACTAAGAATCACGACAGCATTATCCACTCTGCTTGCTTCCGTTTTTACGAAGAGCTAAATGACTTTTTGCCAAAAAATAAGCGTAAACAGTCTTTTCTTTATAGGTTCAAAGGTAATCCTTCAATTAAAGATGCTGTCGAGGCTATTGGAGTTCCGCATACTGAAATAGACCTGATCTTAATAGACGGAGTTTCTGTTTGTTTTGACTACCTGATAAAAGGGGGCGAGAGCATCTCGGTTTATCCGGTATTTGAGTCATTTGATATCGCCGATATAAATCACCTGCGAGAAGAGCCACTGCGACACACAAAGTTTGTTGTTGATGTAAACCTTGGAAAACTTGCCCATAAGCTGCGATTTCTTGGGTTTGATACTTTATACGATAATGATTTTGCTGACGACGAGATCGTGGCATTGTCGTTAGAACAGCAAAGAATTATTCTAACTCGTGATAAAGGTATCCTCAAAAACAGCAAGGTTACCCACGGATATTGGGTACGTAGTGATGATCCAAAGCAACAGGTAGTTGAGGTTGTAAAACGCCTGCAATTGGAAGAGGGTTTTAAACCGTTTACTAGGTGCTCAGTTTGTAATGGAGAACTTGCCCTTGTTGAAAAGGAAGAGGTTGCTAAATTATTGCATCCAGATACTTTTAAAAATCATGACGAGTTTTTGCAGTGCCAGCGGTGCGGCAAAGTATATTGGAAAGGCTCGCACTATGACCGAATACTGGATTGGATAAGAGGGTTGACATAGATTTGCCAGATTAACTCTCATATACTTTATGACAAAGATAACAAGGAAATAAAAGAGTAGCTTTGCAATATGGATTTAGTTGACTATGACTTTTCGAAAAAATCTATATTAATAGTGGATGATATGATCCCAACCCGGGAATTGTTGCGCTCTTTATTTAAAAGGGCTGGGTTTGGTCAGGTTTCTGCTGCCAAGGACGGTGTTGAGGCGCTTAGCGTTTTAAATGCTATATATTTTGATATTGTGTTATCAGACTGGATTATGCCAAATATGGGGGGGTTGAAATTATTAGAGCTACTAAGGGAGAGTAGTGACTTTCATGACATCCTTTTTCTGATGGTTACTAATAATGCTGAAAAAGAAGATGTTATGAAGGCGGTTGAGCATCATGTTGATGGTTATATTGTAAAACCTTTTACCCCTAGAGCTTTGTTGCATCAGGTAGCTGAGGCTTTGTCCAAACAGACTAGATTCAGGAAAACTTGAATACTGTATAAATCGAGTTTTCTTCGGTCACGATAGGCTAATTGTAAATTTCATAATTGAACTTTTTTGCCAAAATTTCTTATCGAACTTAAGATGACAATTTTGTTATAAACCGCATGAGTTTTCATGTATAATGCGCAGCTTGTTATTTTCTATTTGTTTGTTGAACAAAGAAAATAAGCTACGAATTTAATTTGATTATAGGGAATAAAGATGGGTATTTTATCAGGTAAAAAGATACTTATAACCGGGATTGCGAGTGAAAGATCGATTTCAGCTGGAATTGCAGATTCAATGTATGAGCAAGGTGCTGAGCTTGCGTTTACTTATATGAATGACAAACTTAAGGGCAGGGTTGAAAAGGTAGCTGCGCGCTGTGGTTCTGACATCGTATTGCCTTTAGATGTTGCTTCAGATGAGCAAATCAAGGATTGTTTTGCAGAGTTAACCAAGAAGTGGGAAAAGTTCGATGGCTTTGTTCACGCAATTGCATTTGCTCCCCCTGGGCAGTTGGATGGTGATTATCTTGATGCTGTAACTCGTGAAGGTTTCCAGATTTCTCACGATATTAGCTCATACAGTTTTGCTGCAATGGCCAAAGAGGCGCGCCCATACCTTAACCCAAAAGCATCGCTTACTACCCTTAGTTACCTAGGTGCTGTGGCTGCAATTTCTAACTACAATGTTATGGGATTGGCTAAGGCTTCGTTAGAAGCAAATGTTAGATATATGGCAAATGCTCTTGGAAAAGAAGATATCCGTGTAAATGCTATATCTGCTGGTCCAATCCGTACCTTGGCTGCTTCTGGTATTTCAAATTTCAAGAAGATGTTGGCGTTATTCGAAATGTCAGCTCCGCTTAAGCGTTGCGTAACTATTAAAGAAGTTGGTGACCTTGCTTCTGTTTTAGCCAGCGATTTGTCAGCGTCCTTAACAGGACAGATCTTATATGCAGATAACGGCTTTAGCATTTCAGCATTGCCAGACGCAACGTTGGATCTAGTTAAGTAGAATTTCTTAACTCGGTATTGCAGAAAAGGCAGCCTAGGCTGCCTTTTCTCTTTGTGAAAATTGAGCTAGATCTGGTTATGTAAGAATCGTCTCTTCCTTCTCCATAATGTTTTTGGCCCATTTGTTTATGGTATTTCCCAGCACATTGCGGTTAACCGGCTTGGTAAGATAGTCATTCATACCGGCAGCAAGACACTTCTCTTCATCTTCCTTCATCGCATTTGCAGTAAGGGCGATGATTGGAATATCTTTGATCTCTTCTGTTTCTCTAATTTTCTGGGTCGAAGTATAGCCATCCATTACTGGCATATTGCAATCCATTAGCACTAGGTCATAGGGGACATTTTTGACCGCTTCATAAGCCTCTTGCCCATTGCCAGCTATGTCTGTGCGGTAGCCCAGTTTTTCCAGTTGGCGCACGATAACCTTTTGGTTTACGAAATTATCTTCAACCAGAAGAATTCTGATATTGAGCCAGTGTTGTTTCTCTTGAACTGTATATCGAGTTACAAATTCACGTTCTTCTACTGGGATTGCATCTGCCTCAGCAAGCACGGTGATGATGGTTTCGCGCAGAACAGATGGGTTTATCGGTTTGCTGAGATAACCTGCAAAACCAATATCTTTCATCATTGCGGCCTCACCTTTCTGCCCTCCAGAGGTAAGCATTACCAAGGTGGTGTCATTTAGGTTGGGATCACGTTTAATTGCCTGACCCAGCTGAGCGCCGTCCATATCAGGCATTTGATAATCGAGTAAAGCGATAGGGAACGCTTTGTTGTCTTCAGCAGCCATGCGAAGCTGAATAAGTGCTGATTCTGCATCAGGCACTTCAATTGGTATGCAACCCCAATTGGAAAGTTGGTTGTGTAGAATGTCGCGATTGGTCTCGTTGTCATCTACTACCAATATCTTTTTGCCTCTGATATCAGCAGGAGCAAGGTCAACAATGTTCTGCATTGTATTTTGTTTTTTGAATGTAGCGGTAAACCAGAAATTTGATCCAACACCGGGCTGACTTTCTACCCCGATTTCACCATTCATCAATTTTGCAAGTTTCTGGCATATCGCCAATCCAAGTCCGGTACCACCGTATTTTCTGGTGATTGAGGCATCTGCCTGGGTAAATGACTCAAATAGCTCTGAGATCTGTTCTTTAGGGATTCCGATTCCGGTATCAGATACAGTAAAACGTAATACTGCATCTTCTGCGCGCTCGGTTTCCAGGGTTACCCTTAGGACAACTTCACCGGTTTCAGTAAACTTAATCGCGTTATTACACAGGTTGGTGATGATTTGTCTTAGACGTCCTGGATCTCCTAAAAGCTGAGTTGGAACATCGTCATTGACATGCCATATCAGCTCCAGTTGTTTTTGTTCTGCTTTTATTGAAAGAAGATCAATTACATCGCTTACAGTTGTTAATAACTGAAAGTTGATAATCTCCATATCAAGTTTTCCTGCTTCTATCTTGGAAAAGTCCAGTATGTCATTTATTACGCTTAGCAGAGCATCGGAGCTACTTCTGATAGTATCTGTAAACTCTTTTTGATCCTGGCTTAGATCCGTGTCCAATAATAGCCCGGTCATGCCGATAATTGCATTCATTGGGGTACGAACTTCATGGCTCATATTGGCAACGAAAGCACTTTTAGCTTGAGATGCCTGGTTGGCTTTTTCGACGGCAAGCTCAAGTTCCTGTTCGTTTTTTTGCTCTTCTGAAGTATCTAAAATAAGGAAGATATAACTATCAACATTATTGCTGTTTTTAGATACTGCAGATGCAGAGATTAGAACTGGACACTTTTGGCCGCTTTTTGTGCCAAGTTCGGTTTTGATTTTTATGTTTGCATCATGCTGAATTTTATACTTTATCTCACTTAAGAGGTCTTCTGGGAATACAAACTGTATATGGATGTTTTGTAGCTCCTCGGATGAATATTCCAATAGCTTTGTAACCGTTGGGTTTGCAATTGAAATGCGAAAATTATCGTCAGTTACAATTATTGCTTCTGCTGCTGAATCAATTATCGAATTCAGGTAGTTGATGGTTTCTTTGGATTGTATATGCTGGTCAATCAAAGCACTTGCAGAATCGCCGATAGGCGATAGAATGCCTTTAATTTGAGGTTTTTCAGCATTGGCCTCAGTATTATTGATAATGTTATTGATAAAACTGTTTATCCTGGATACAGGTTTAGATATTTCGCTAAGGGTAATGCTAAAAACAGCAATTGGAAGAAAGATAATCACGCATAAACATGCAAACAGTATCTTATAGAGAAAGGTAAAAGGCGAGGTTAATCTGGCAACAATTATGATATCTTGATTGCTTTCCAAAGAGTTAATTAAGTAACTATGTTCATCTGTTGCTAACTCATTATCTCCTTTCAGGGCCTGTTGTAACCAGCTGGTAGAAAAATCTAAGTTTTCGCTTGTGGTGGCAGCAATAATGGATTTGTTTTTGTCGATTACCCAAATATTATCCAAAAAATGGCCTTCGGATAAGTGAAAAATAGTTTTGGCTAGGCTATCTTCGCTCAATGTAGAAATAGATGAATAGTATTCTGTTTTGGATTTTTTTAATGCATTAGA
Source organism: Gammaproteobacteria bacterium (assembly GCA_004796365.1). Classification (GTDB taxonomy): domain Bacteria; phylum Pseudomonadota; class Gammaproteobacteria; order QZLD01; family QZLD01; genus QZLE01. The sequence goes on from QZLE01000148.1 coordinate 7,518, forward strand.
CTCATAGCTGGAGATAGATGCAAAAAGGAGCGCTAAAAGCACTCCTGTCAAGATTGATATACCAAGTGTTGTAGCGGTAATTCGCGTGGGGATTTTATACTTCATAAATCAGCAACATCGTTAAAATTATTTTTTGAATATATCTTCCAATAACCAGTCAAGTATTCGTCTGATAAAACCTTTGGGTTCAGGTGCTACCTGGTAGGTGAATTCAGGTTGAGATGGTTTGGGTGGAGTCTGGGTTTTTGCAGGCTCTGGTTTGGGTTCAGGCTTAGGTGGTTCTGCTGCCTTTTCTTCAGTTTTTTCTTCTTCTGGCTCTTCTTCAGGTGGTGGAGGGGGAGCAACAATCTCTTCAACTTCATGTATTTCCTCAACCTCAGGGGTGGCAATCTCTTCTTCAATCGTATCTCCAGACAGAGTAATCTCTTCAACACGTATTGGTTCAATGTCTGATGATTTTTTCTCTTTAAGCTGCTGCTCAACAATTGCAACCTGTTCGCTCATCTCTTTAGCTGCTTCACGAACCTTGTCGGAAACGTTGGGGTCATTCATGATTTTCTTCAGGTCGTCCTGAATGTTTGAAGCCTTTCCTGTGGCCTCTTTTCTTAAGGAGAACTCTTCTTTTTTTAGCTCCTTAAGTTTGGTTCTTACCTTTTCAACCGGAACTCTAAGCCCATCAGATTTTTTAAGTTTGGCAAGCGGGTTGCGCTTACTAATTAATGACTCTATGGCCTGGGTGCTGGCAGCACCTTTACGAAATGCCTTTGTAACCTTTAACAGCGATACATTTTCTGCGAGGTCAACAGCTGGTCCCTGTATCTCATCTTCATCTAAGATTTCGGTACGTAGGCAAATGATCTTCAGGCATTTGGCACTTTTTTGCTCCATCCCTTTGAAGTAGCGTGCCATCTCTTCAATGGAAAGCCCTTTGGTTTTTTCTTGTGCTGCAATAAAGGCCTGTTGAGTGAGTGGAAGTTTTTTTCCTGACGCAATACTATCAACTATTGCTAAGGCTCCGGATTCATTGTCCAGTTCTTTGCCAATAGCAATTAAAGCTCTTAAGGCCTTTTCTTTTTCCCGAACCTCTTCGAGAGCCTTCTCTCCATCTGAGACTTTGTTTTGTTCTTCCATGCCTAATAAATCGCCTGGTTAATAAAAAGGGTAAATCTTATGATCTTATTAATTTAAAGATAGTTAAGAATCACAAAAATGCTTTAAAAATATTTCTAAAATGTTAAAAATATCAAAAAAATATAAATAATGTTTAAATGTGTTTATCTGTCGATACAAAATCATCTTTGCTATTATTCCCCTATTATTAGTTTTTACAAAAGAAAAGATTTGTTTATGTATAATAAAAATGGATTTTTAATGAGAATATTGGCTGTTAAATTTATTATTCTTTCCCTGTGTTTGGCGCTTGGAGGGTGCTCTTCTTCGCCCCCGAAAAACATTGATAATATCTGTTCAATATTTCGGGAAAACGACGATTGGTATGATGATGCGGTAGACACTTATGAAAAGTGGGGTATGCCGGTACATGTTCAAATGGCAATTATTCATCAGGAATCCAAATTCAGAGCAGAGGCTAAACCGGAGAGGACAAAGATTTTATGGGTAATTCCATGGAGTAGGCCAAGTACAGCTTATGGCTATGCTCAGGTTCTTGATGAGACCTGGAATTGGTATAAAGATAAAACCGGTAATAGCTGGGCTGACAGAAATGAATTTGATGATGCGGTGGATTTTATCGGCTGGTACGGGAATATAACTCACAAGAAATTGGGGATATCGAAATGGGACGCGGAAAAACAATATTTGGCTTATCACGAAGGGCATGGTGGTTATAAACGCAGGACATACAGAAAAAAACCATGGCTGGAAAAGGTTGCTGCTAAGGTTGGTCGCAGGGCATCAAAGTATCGCGCTCAGTATGCCAAGTGTAAACACAATCTTGATTCAGGGTGGAGCCTCTGGCCGTTTTAACAGCATAAGTTTTCGTCATGCCGGCGTGGGCCGGTATCCATATAAAAATTAATAAATAAAATTAACTTTCCGTGTTGGGAACGGCATTGTTTTTCTGTTAATCTATGCCAAATTATCGCAACAAATTATCAATCCACCATAATTAACTATTGAGGAAATAGCATGGCTAATTATCGTTCAAAAACCACAACCCAGGGTCGAAATATGGCTGGTGCACGTTCACTTTGGCGTGCTACAGGCATGAAGGATGAGGATTTTAAAAAACCAATTATTGCTGTGTGCAATTCCTTTACCCAGTTTGTTCCTGGCCATGTTCATCTAAAAGATTTAGGGCAGCTGGTCTGTAGTGAAATAGAAAAGGCTGGTGGCATTGCTAAAGAGATGGATACCATTGCTATTTGTGACGGTATTGCTATGGGACATAACGGCATGCTTTACAGTCTGCCTTCACGTGATTTGATTGCTGATTCAGTAGAGTATATGGCTAATGCACATAGTGTTGATGCCCTGGTTTGTATCTCAAATTGCGATAAGATCACGCCGGGGATGCTGATGGCTGCCATGCGTCTGAATATACCTGCGATCTTTGTTTCCGGTGGGCCGATGGAAGCTGGAAAGGCGGTAATCAAGGGCAATACAGTTTATCTTGATCTTGTTGATGCCATGGTTTCAGCAGCAGATACTAATGTAAGTGATGAGGATGTAGATAAGCTGGAGCGTTCTGCGTGTCCAACTTGTGGTTCATGTTCAGGTATGTTTACGGCAAATTCTATGAATTGCCTGACTGAAGCGATTGGCCTTTCTTTCCCAGGTACGGCATCTGTTGTTGCTACTCATGCAGATAGAAAAGAACTGTTTATCAAAGCAGGCCACAGAATTGTTGAATTGGCCAAAAGGTATTATGAGGAAGGCGATGATTCAGTTCTTCCAAGATCAATAGCGACATTTGAAACGTTTGAAAATGCGATGGCGCTTGATATCGCAATGGGCGGGTCTACTAATACCGTATTGCACCTTCTGGCTGTTGCCAACGAAGCCAATGTTCCATTTACCATGCAGGATATGGATCGTTTGTCCAAGAAAGTACCATGCCTTTCCAAGGTGGCGCCATCGTCTTCATACCACATGGAAGATGTGCATCGTGCTGGTGGTGTTATCGGCATCTTGGGTGAACTTGATCGTGCAGGCTTAATTCATCGTGACCAACCTACTGTTCATGCTGCAACCATTGGTGAAGCAATAGACGAATGGGATATCAGGCGCGACACATGTTCAGAGCAGGTTAAGGAATACTATCGTGCTGGTCCTGGTGGCGTACCAAGCAATCAGGCGTTTAGTCAGAATGCACGTTACGCAGAGCTTGATGACGATAGAGAAAGCGGTTGTATCCGTAGTGTAAAGCATGCTCATAGTAAGGATGGTGGCCTTGCTGTGCTAAGTGGGAATATGGCGGAAGATGGGTGTATTGTTAAAACGGCTGGTGTGGATGAAAGTATCCTTACATTTACCGGAACGGCAGTGGTTTTCGAAAGCCAGGATGAGGCGGTTGATGGCATATTAAATGGCAAGGTCAAGGCCGGAGATGTAGTGGTTATTCGTTATGAAGGTCCACGTGGCGGGCCTGGCATGCAAGAGATGTTATACCCTACCTCATATCTGAAATCGATTGGTCTTGGTAAAGAGTGCGCATTGATAACTGATGGCAGATTTTCTGGAGGAACGTCAGGATTGTCAATTGGACACGTATCTCCAGAGGCTGCCAGTGGCGGAAATATTGCGCTGGTAAAAGATGGAGATACAATCAAAATTGATATCCCAAATCGCACAATTAATATCGATATCTCGTTTGATGATCTGCAGGCTCGCAGAAAAGAGATGGAGGAAAAAAGTGAAGCTGCATGGAAGCCCGTGGGCAGAGATAGAAAAGTTTCTGTTGCATTACAGGCATATGCAGCTTTGGCGACTAGTGCTGATAAAGGTGCGGTTCGTGATTTAGATATGATTAAAAATAAGTGAGTGCGGGCGGCATGATTATAATGAACATCGGTCATGCCAGTCACCAGATAACACATTACTAAAGCAGGAGTTATGTTGTGCGTCGCACAATATAACTCCTTGTTTTTTATGGGAATATTGACATATGTTATGATGTTTGTTAGTATGTAGTTTCTCGTTGTTCCCAAGCTGCCTGCTAAGGATGGTGGGCGGCGCCAACCCCGCTTTCACTACTTGCCCCGAAGTCGTTCAAGGCTCCAAGCTGTTCAAGGCTGCGAGATGCTACGTCAAGCAGGCCATCATTTGTTTGTCTGAATTCATCAAACCCTTCAAGGTACCACTCAATGCCAGCTAATGAATCTGTCAGAGAATCCAGATCTGATGTTTTTGGTGTGGTATCGCTCTCTATAATTTTTGAGGTGATGTAACTATTGCAGGAAGAGATGATATTGGCGGCCTTATCAAATTCCAAAATCGACAGGGCTCCATGTATCTCACCTAATAATAAAGGCACTCTGGATATCTGGGAACGGTCCATACATGAGTCAACATATTCTTCCATTTCTGACTTTACCTTGCTCATATTTGACCTGCTTTCTTTAATCAGAATATCAAGCGCCTCGTCAAAATATGAATTTTTGGGTTGCTGGGCAGTTCCAGTTTGAGCTTTAGGATCACCAAACCCTTTAATCATTGCATCGGCAGCTTCGATTGAATCAGCAGCAGATGCAATAGTCGATTCAAAGTTATCTACCGAACCTGAAATTATGGCACACAGGTCATCGTCGATATCATGGATGGCGCTGGCTGCATCATCCAGGCCTAGTAGCGATAGAGTGCTGTTGATATTGAAAAGGTCCTCTCGCAGCTGTGCCAGCACGTCATCATTTAGGTCCTTATCACTATAAAGGGTTAATAGTTTGTCTCTGACAATATCTAATTGTTCTTCTATTTCATTCGATACCTTGTCTAAAACCGAACTATCAGGAGCATCCAGGGCAGATTTGTCAGCAGCAGTTTTTTCAGCGCTGAATATGCTGGCGGAAGGAGTATATCTGGAACAAATACGTTTGATAGAGGTGGTGGTTGTTCCAGATTTCATCAGATAGTAATAAAGCCCAAAGATTTTCTTCTCATCTGTTTTTGCATCAAGGCGAGCGTAGTCATATTTTTTTAGATAGGAAAATTCAAGGTTGATAGACGCCAGTAAAGCCTTAACTGAATTATCTATTTCGATCTGTTTTTTGTATATTACATCCAAAAAGCATCTTGCCAGTAACCAATATTCACCGCAGGCATATTGCTGCATCATTTTGTATGTTTTGCTAATGGCCTTAATCATCAGCTTTATATGTTGTTCGGAGTTGTTTTTGATAGCTCCCAATAATCCAACCTGATAAACGTGTTGTAGTTTTTTAAGTAATAATTGGGACTTTTGTGATATCTTTTTTGGGGCATTTTTTTTGGTTGGCCAGTCCATTCTCTTTTCAAGAGATGAAAAGGCAAATTCAAACTCAGTAACCGGTTTTTTGTCGCAGCAATCTTTAAGCAGGTTAACCATATCCAGCACTAACAGTTTATTATCAGATCTGTTGCTAAAGGCAAAATCAATATATTTGTCCAGGAAAAAAGTTGCTGCGATAAGGATCTCAATGATTTTTCCTGAATCGGTTATAGGTAGCGTAATAACGTATTCAAACGACTCTTTCATCTGTCTACAGATTTCAACGCCGCCAAAGAAACTTAAGAAAGTAAGAGTCCCAGAGATATCATCCAGGCTTTGGATGCTGCGAGCTATTAAATTATTGTCGCCGGAATGATGAAATGTCTCAGTGTCATGAGCTATCTCTTCCAAAGATGATTTGATCTGCGCAATTGCAGCAGAGGCAGAAGTGTCAAAATAGTATTCCGTCATGGTAAAGATTCCGTTGGTACCTCTTTTAATATTAGACCTAAATGCAGATAAAAAAAGAGAACGGAAAAGATAAATCAGGAGCCGTGATAAATACCAAAAATCATTTCACGTTTTTTTCCAAAACCTGGTTTCTTGGATACTTTATATCCGTGTTTTATAAGCGCTCTCCTAATATTTCCTGCAGCAGTAAAAGTGCTTAAGGTAGATTCAGGTTTTGCTGATTTGGTTACATTGCTGATTACAGTTTCGGTCCACATCTGCGGGTTTACGGACGGAGCGAAACCATCCAGAAACCAACAGTCGATAGATGAGCTTGGAATTGACGGAATCATATCGTTTATGTCACCAACAATAATATTTAATACAGTTCGCAATAGCGGAATATCAAAAATATTGTTTCCTGGTTTTAGATTTGAGTAGGTTGGTAGCAAGTGAGAATAAACACTTTCTAATTCTTTCCAGTTATTAGCGGCTTTTCTAAAGTCAGCAAATGCAAGCGGGTGTTTTTCAAAGGATGTAAAAAAAAGAGTTGTATCTGATGGTGAAATAGAGTTCCAAAGTTTGCAGGCAATGGCAAAATTTAAACCAGTGCCAAAACCGGCTTCTGCAATATGAAAATCATCTGCAGTTGAAAATCGGCTTGATAGACTATTGCTTTCAATAAAAACATACTTGGATTCTAGAAGGCCATTATCAGCAGAAAAGTACACGTCTCCGTATTCATTGGAGATGGGGGTTGTATCATTTTTCCAACTAATGTCGCAGTAGGTTTTATTGTTTAATTGCTCTGTCATAACAAATGTTGTGTGGCGTCAATTTGCTGTTAGCTATTGAAAAATAAGTAAAATAATATAATATCGCTTGTTGTGTATTCTTTAAAAGTGCAATTGCAATGAATTGCATGATTTTTAATAGTTTCCCACTTAATTGAAAATTAACAAAAAAAATCAGTTGTAAACTGGCATTTTATAACTGCACGGTGTAATCTTCAATGGTATATAAGTAGCGTAGTGGCGCTGTTTTAAATTTACTGATATCAGGGAAATTTTAGGAGATATTTAATGGCTACAGGAAAAGACATTAAGTTAGCAGTTGATATGGAAGAGGCTCTTGGGCAGATGCAGAAAATTCAAAAAGCAAATGCGGAATTTGTGCAGAAACTTGCTGAAGGGCAAATGGAACTTGTAAATGAATTAATCGATGGGACAATGAAGCATTTTGATGCCCTAAAAGGTGTTCAAAATCCACAGCAAATGGTAGAGCTTCAAAACCAATACTTCACTGATTCAGCGAAGAAGATCACTACCCAGGGCAGAAAACTTTTTGACCTATACGTATCTTCACAGCCAGCAATCGCTTCACTAATGCCTGTTGGTGGTGCTGCGGCTAAAAAGCCAGCTGCAAAACCAGCGGCTAAAAAAGCAGCTCCAGCCAGAAAGCCAGCAGCTAAAAAACCAGCGGCAAAACCTGCAGCCAAAAAGCCAGCAGCTAAGCCAGCGGCTAAAAAGCCAGCAGCAAAGCCTGCGGCTAAAACTGTTTCTAAAAAGGCTACTCCGCCAAAGGCATCAGCAAAGCCAGCGGCTAAGCCGGCAGCAAAACCAGCTGCAGCAGCAAAGCCAACAGCTACAGCGCCTAAGAGCTAATCTTAGACGTAAAGTTATATTAAAAGGCCGCCTAGCGGCCTTTTTTAATTCCTCATATCATTGTTTGTATGGTTGACAATCTAAACTATACGAATAAAATGGATTTCAGCTTAGTACTTGGACACGGGTATTAAGTTTATTTTTTTAATTCTACTTATGGGGAAAAACTATGTTATTTATTAAAAGGCCTTTAGCAAAGGCAGTCGCATTCATTTGTCTTTCATTTGTTTCTTTATCAGCGCTTTGTGCAGAAGTGAATATAAATACAGCTTCTGCTCAGGAAATAGCCGATGCTCTAAAAGGTATCGGCCTAAAAAAGGCTGAGGCAATTGTTGAGTATCGCCAGAATAATGGTGATTTTGAATCAGTTGAACAATTGTCAGGTGTAAAAGGAATTGGTGAAAAGACGATTGAAAAAAACAGGGACGATATCCAACTGTAGTTTTTCAGTTTATTTTCTGCGCCCATCCGGGCGCAGAAGCAATACCCCCAATATTCAAATTTGTGCAACATACTTTTAAAAATCAATCTAACTTCATATAATCTCTTGCTGGCTTAACTAGCCAAAACCCTTTGGCTTTTACTATAGATAAAAATTGGAAAAGGTAATGACCGAACAAGCTGTAAAAAAAATCCGCAAGGCAGTATTTCCTGTTGCTGGCCTTGGTACCCGTTTTCTACCTGCAACTAAAGCTAACCCAAAAGAGATGCTTCCGGTTGTTGATAAACCCCTGATTCAATACGCCGCAGAGGAAGCTGCGCAGGCAGGCATTGATGTGTTGGTATTTATTATAGGCAGAAATAAAAGGGCAATATCGGATCACTTTGATAAGGCCTATGAACTAGAGGCAGAACTGGAAAAAAGTGGCAAGGATGAAATGCTTAAGCAGGCACAAGAGATTCTGCCGAATGGAGTTACGTGTGTATACATGCGTCAGGCTGAAGCTCTTGGGTTGGGACATGCTGTTGGTTGTGCGGAGAGTGTTATCGGTGATGAACCTTTTGCGGTTATTCTGGCTGATGATCTGGTCGATAACGGTAGTAACGGCTGCATGAAACAGATGGTAGAGCAATATGAGAAGCTGCAGGCAAGTATTTTAGGTGTGCAACGTGTGCCGCAGGAACACACTAAACGTTATGGGATTGTTGGGTCTGAGCCATATGCCGAGCGTGTTGAAAAGGTAAATACCATTGTTGAGAAACCTGACCCGGCACAAGCACCATCAAACCTTGGTGTTGTTGGTAGATACATCTTATCAGGTAAGATTTTTGATGAGATAAAGAAGACTAAGCCAGGGGCGGGTGGAGAAATTCAGCTTACCGATGCCATCGCCACTCTAATGGCGTATGAGGACGTCTATGCCTATGAGTTTGAGGGGATAAGATATGACTGTGGAAATAAGCTGGGGTATTTGCAAGCAACTGTTGATCTTGGGCTTAAGCATCCAGAGTTAAGTGAAGGGTTTGCTGAGTATCTTAAGGGGTTAAATCTTTAATTATTCTCTTAAACTAAACAATTTGCTGATTTATTATGATTTTGAATGCAATATCATAATAAATCAGGTATCCTACGCTGCTTTCTACACCAACCGCTAACCTATTAAGGAGTTTCCTATGTTTTCAAAAGATATGAA
>QZLE01000011.1 GCA_004796365.1 Gammaproteobacteria bacterium
AGACAAGCTGATTATTCCAGGAATTACATTCCTAGTTTGCGTTGGCTCTATGGCTGCTGTAGGTCTTATCCCAGGTATTCCTGCTCTAGTTGGTTAATCCACAAGAGTAAGTACTTAGGTACAGATTTAAAAGGGTCTCGTATGAGGCCCTTTTTTTATTCTGGTTTATTTTATGCCTTTATCTCGTTCCCAGGCTCCGCCTGGTAACGCCTAAGTTTAGGCTCTGCCTAAAAGTATTCGTTAATGATTTAACGTATAGCTGAATAATTATTATGGACCCATTAATAATAAAATGATGTATTGTATGCGTTCCCAGGCAGAGCCTGGGAACGAGGGGGCAGGGCTATATGTTGGGTTACGCTCTGCTAACCCAACCTACAATTTACTTGTGTGCTTTTTCTCTCAATTCCGGAGTTAATAACAACGGATCCACCATATTTCCATTCAAAGAAACTCCCCAGTGCAGATGCGGGCCGGTAACGCGCCCGGTGCTGCCAACTTTACCGATTAGATCGCCTTGCTTAACTTTTTGCCCTTTTTTTACCAGGTTTTCATCCTGATGGCAGTACATGGTGATTAGGCCGTGACCGTGATCGATAAAGATCACATTGCCATTAAAAAAGAAATTGCCTTCTTCCGTGACTGTTCCAGCAAGCGGGGCATATATTGGGGTACCGGTGGGTGCGGCTATATCAATCCCGCTGTGTGGTTTGCGGGGCTGTTTGTTATAAAATCTGCGTAATCCAAATGGACTGCTGATAACTCCCTTAGTTGGTGATTTGAGTGTGATAGTACTAAGGGGAATTTCTTGCCAATTATTCAGTGCTGTGCGGCTTCTGGCTTTTTCTTTGTAGTGTCTGTCTAAGTTGGCCTTGCTCAGATTTACGTGTTTATTGGTTTTTAGGGTAATGTATTGCGATTCGTATTTATGATTTTTGATATTAAAGTCAATTTTGTTTTTTGTTGTTGCTATATGTACATCAAGATGTTTTTGTCCAGGGCTTTCGCTAAGCCCTATGCCTACAAGTGCATACCAGTTATTATTATCCTGAATGGTCATTACCCTTTTGCCTTTATATTTCACTAAGGGGGCAGTAGAAAATTGTCCAATAGAAATAGTTGCAATACCTCCAGGAACAGGGGTGTTTGGCAGGTCAGATGCATAAGAGTAAAAGTTAAAAATGAAAGTTAAAGCGAAAAATATAAAAAGTTTCACAAAAATAGTCTCCTTGACTGTTTGTTTCTGCTTTTAATATATAATTCGACTCAAAGATAAGCAAAAAGTTTTGCTTTAGTGGGTAATGTCGTTGTTGCTTTCTATTTTGGTGTCTCTTATTTCGATAAGGGTTTTGAACTCTTCGCTTAATGTGGTTTCAAGCGCCGCTATCTTTTCGTGTAGCCTGAATGTTTCGTGCAGTATTCCTTTGCTTTTTTCTGAGTAGCTTTGAATTATCTCAATAATATTTGCTTCTTGAAAATCAGAGAGATCGAGAGCGATAAGGGCTGCATTTATGTCAGATATCATGGACTGAATAGCTTTGATATTCTTTTCGGTAAGTTCGTTGTGTTTGCTGTTAAATTCTGCCAGTGTATTGGAAAAGTTCTTCTGCATTTTATTGCGGCTATCATCTAGGCGCATTTCTAAAATCAGTGACTTAACGCGCTCTTCTGCTCCGGAAACCAAAGTAAAAATAGTATCTTTAAGAGTTCCATAGCGTTCTTCATTTTCAATGGGCATGTTGCGGACTAGCATTGATATATGCGGAAAGCAAATGATAGTTTTTTCCCCCATGTGGAAAAAGCGTTTCTTTTTTGCAGTGGCGGCTTCAAATACACTTATTTCCAGCGGTGCGATAACGTTTTGGTCGGTGACGTAAGTTGGCTTTTCAAGAGAGTCAATTCTTAAAGCGCAGGACAAGCCAAGTTGCGAGGTTGTTTGAAATATTGTATTACTGAGTTGATCAAAATCTTTGCAGCTGTGGCTAGACTCAAAAAATCTAAGGATGTTTCCTAGGTCACTTGAGTAGGACATTGCCTGCATAGCGGTATTAAATGATTCTTGCAGATTGTTTTGCAGGTTTGCCTTTTCGGTAACGGATTCAAGGACATTTTTGATCTTGGCAACAAGCTCGTTGTAGTTAAACGGCTTGGTTATATAGTCGTATCCTCCTGCTTCGTAGCCTTGAAGCTTATGGTCTCTGGATACTTTGGCAGAAACAAAAATTACCGGGATGTTTTGTAAGTCAGGTGTTGACTTGATTTTCTTACACGTTTCATATCCATCGAGGCCAGGCATAGAAACGTCTAATAGAATCAGGTTAGGGGAAACAACTGGTGTTAACTTCAAACACTCTTCACCACTAAAGGCAAGTTCAATGTTGTACTGATCCTCAAGAATCTCTTTGATAATTTGCTGGTTTATTGGTGAGTCATCAACGCTTAGTATTGTTGGCTGTGGCATAGGTTGTCCCCAGGATATTTATGTCCGTATATATATATTAGATGGTATTGGATGGTTTTTATATAAAAAAGCTAGTAAATTGCATCTTTGCAAATTATGTCGCAAATTTTAAAAAATAATATTGAGCTGATGTTTATACATAGTGCATACGCACGCTGTATGGCAGGTGTATTTTGCTATAACGTTATGAAAAATATGGAAAAATAGGTTGTTGATTGTTGTTAAAAGCTGTCGCGTAACATTAGCCAGTCGCATAAGCGACTTGGAATAGTAGATAAACACTTTTTGCTGATAAAAGGGCTGATGTGCCCGCCTTGGCAAGCTATTTCGTGATAATTCAGGCTGTTCGTTAGTCCTTTAAGGGCTTTAGAAGATTCGGGAGGAACAATAATATCTTCGGTTGAATATATATTTAATACAGGAGCTACTATGTTCTTTAAATCTACCTTGTTAGATCCAATGATTATTTCTGAAGAAATAAGTTTGTTATTTTTATAAAAGTCATTACAGAATTGTCCAAATGCGGTTCCAGGTTGGTCAGGGCAGTCAAAATTCCATTTTTCTATTCTTAAGAACAGTTTCTTCCTTTCATTGTGGTCGATGTTTAGCGCAAAATCTGAATACTTTCGTGAAATAAAGTGCATTGGGTTGGTATTGATAAAATTGAGCGATAACACTTTTCCGGGGATTAGCCCATGTGCTTCAACCAACTTGTCAAAGTCAATGTGTTTAGAATGATTGTAGACTCTATCGTTTTGAGTGTGAAAATCCACGGGAGTATTTATGCAGACCAGGTTGGAAATGTTTTGCGGGTTTATTGCTGCATAGCAAAGGTTTAGCACTCCACCCTGACAAACACCAAGCAGATTAACTTTTTGCAGGCATGTTTCACGCTGAATGTGCTTTATGCAGTTATTGATAAATCCATTGATATAGTCGTCCAAAGACAAAAATTTATCTTTTTGTTTTGGGTAGCCCCAATCAATTAGGTAGACTTCAAATCCGTTTTCAAGCAGGGGCTTAATAAAAGAGCGGTCTTCCTGAAGGTCTAGAATGTAAGGTCTATTGATCGAGGCGTAGGTTATCAATATAGGTGTTAGGGCGCGCTTTTCTCCGGCTGGTTCATACCGATAAAGCTTAAAGATGTTATTAGATAGAACCTCTTCCTTTGTATGCGGAGCCACCTGGCATGTGTTTTCCTGCATTAGGGTTGCCGAGGCATCTGTAAATTTGCGATTTAATTCATTAAGCTCGGTTAAAATATCGCTGGGGTTAAATCTGTATCTTTCCATGACAAGCCTCGGTTAGCAGACAGCCAATATTCCATATACAGGGTGTTAAATCAATAGGTTTGAGCGCGCCTAGTGCATATTGTCGCTTTTTTTCTCGGTGCCTTTGCCTTTATCTTCGCTTTGATTAGAGTTATCCAGCAACCCTTTGAGTTGCGAAATCTGTTGCTTTAGAATCTCAATTTCGCTTGTCAGACTTTCAATTTTGGCAGAGTTTACCTTATTGTCCATTTCGCGCTGATAATGGATTGATTGCAGGTCTTCTTTGATAGAGTGTTGCTGCTTGCGCAGGATGTATTGCTCGTGATAAGAAGAATCCAGGTCTTTTTGAGTTGGAAGGCCAGTGAAAGTTGATACATTTTCAGTAAATCCGCTGGTTGCTATCTTAAGGTTTGAGTAAGTGTTTACCAATTCTCCAAGATTTTTGGAAAACTCTTCACTGGATGTAATGAAGATGTAGGCCTCTTCACAGCTATCAAGCCAAATGTAATAGATATCTGTAATGCTGAATTTATCATCTTCACTATGTACTTCGTTAGCAATGCGCTGTTTAAAGATTGCTGTAGCTCGTGGGATAGCTAATGCCAGTGTGCCCTGGAGCTTGTAATAGCCCTGGTAATAACGATTCATCAAAGACAAACCGTTATATATTTCTCCTTGCCAGTTGGAAAGTTGCTGATCATCACTATTTGTTCGCAGATTATGGATCGACTCTTCAATATTGCTTGCGTTTGCTGGATTAAACGGTAAAAAATGGTCTACATTTATCGAGTACGGTGCAAAATGCCCTAATATTCCACTGTAGTTGTCAGTTGGGAAGGTTGGGGAGGATTGTGATCGCCCTTGTTCCGTCTTTAGTATCTGGGTGCAATCATTTTCTGATTGTGAATTATGTAATAGGTAACCATGCTCTTTGATTATGCAGCTTGCAAGTCCATTCCAGCTTTGCTTTTCAATACTATTTTGAGAGGGGGGGGCTTTGCGATCATTGTCGTCACTAGCATCGTTGCTAATGCTATTTAATACGGCATTTTGCAAGGTCGTAAAACCAATTCCGTTTTTCATCAGTGTGGATGAAATATCCGATTCTGAAGTGTGTTTTTGGGGAGGGTCTTGAGAATCTTCGACCTTGATATTAAATTCGTTTTGAAGAATATTGTTAAACTCTGCTTTTATGGATTCCCAGGTATCCATATACACGTCATCGGTATTATCTTCACCGCGTTTATTATATTTGTCTTCCATGCGTTCGGATAAGTCCAGTCTCTTGGTTATAAAGTTAATTCTAGCATGCGGATTTTTGCGTCGCAACAGCAGATTTGCCTGTTGCAAAGAAGTAAATAATAGGCTTGTTAGCCAAATAAAATCAAATAATGTGATCTAGGTTATATTATTGAGATTATTAGATGTTTTTAGCAGGTAATGTTGGCTTTGCTGTATATAATTAATTATGTGCTAAACGCGTAAAAACCATGGAAATAGTGCCTGTAAATATAGGCTAAAAAGATTGGAAAGGCATTGTAGATTGGCTACAACTGAGAATTTAAAGAAAGAGCAAGAGTTAATGGAGCTGGAGCGCCTCAGAGAGGCTGTTGCCGTCTATGATAAGGAAAGAGCTCTTCTGCAAAAGATTGCTGCATCTCAGTCTCTAGAGGGTGTCTTTGGCGAAATAATATATTATCTTAGAGAGCGCTGGGGATTTGATTCTTTTGGGGTACAGTTGGTTGACCACAAAGATCGTTTGATTCGCTATTTCCGTAGTTATGGGATGGATGAAACTGAGGAAAACTGTGAAAAAAGGGTATTTAACTTTGATTTTAAGGCCAAAGAAAACGAGGCAGATAGCTATGCACTTAGCAAGATAAGTGTTGATGTTTCTCTGGATGGTGATTCGATCTCAGCCGTAGTTGCCAGAAGTCGTAAACCTTTTTATGCTGACATCTCCAAAATTTCTAAAAAAGTTTTCGAGCAGATACCGCAAGAAGATAGAGATGCTTTGACTTCTGTAGGTATTCTTGAAAATCTGGTTATTCCTCTGGTGGACGAAAATGGTGAGACCATCGCGGTTATTCACCTGATATCAAAAAAGAATAAGCTTGCGCTCTCGAAAAGCAAGATTTCTGAAATTCAAAAGTTTGCTCAAAGTATCGTTGGACATATTAAGCGCGAGATTGAAAAGTTTGAATTAGAGCGGACCAAGTTTGAACAGCAGCGAATAATTGAGCAGGTCAAGCTTATCGGCTCCCATATCGAGCTGGAAGGTCTGCTCAATATTATGGGCAAGGAGATAGAGGGTGCCGATCACTTTGATGGCTACCTTATAAATCTTATTGACGAATCAAAGGAAAACCTTGTTTGCGAAAAAATAAAACTTCCTGAAGAGTTCGCTGAAATTGAAAGTTCATTCTATAAGATGAACTATCCGCTCAAGACCAAAGATGTCACAATCGATGCCTTTAATAGTTGTATAACTCTGTATTTTGATTCCGATTCAATTCTGAAATACTCAGGAAGCACCAGAAACCGTTTTGAACGCTGGAAGATGCAGTATCTGGCGATTATTCCGATTATAAGGGAGGCGGAGCCTCTGGGAACAATTCTGGTATTCAAACAGGAAGACGAGCTCAATAAGGAAAATGTAGAGTCAATTGAAAAGTTAGCGTCTTTATTTTATGACCAGATCAAGAACTCGATATTTTATAGCCGCTTGAAGGAAAAAGAAGAACTAATTAATACCGCCAGCGCCAGAAACAAACGGATGCTGGAAGTTATAAACCATATCAATAATATTACCTCGACCAGTGAAATCTATAAGATGATTTTGGCTGAGTTGCTTGAGGTGTTCCACTTCGATTTAGGCTCAATTCTCTTGCACCAAAATGAGAAACTGGAAACGGTGGAATGTACGGTAATTAATTCGGAATTCAAAGATATCAACGACGAATTTTCTAAATGGACTCAGCAGAATCCGTATGAGATAGAAATAACTCAAGGGTCCACAGCATTGGCTTATATTAATAATATCCATTTTTATTTTCCCCATGTGGATAAGATTATGGACTTACCTATGGCGCAACGAGATCGAACCATTCTGGAGATGTTGGAGCCAAAATCGCTAATGATTATGCCGATTCGCTTGGCAGATAAACCCGTTGGAGTTATTTGGCTTTACAGTTTAGATCAGAGCGTTGAGTGTTCGCAGCAGGATATAGAATTAATCGAGATGTTAAGCTCTTTTGCCGGTACTGCGATTCGCAATGCTGAGCTTTATACCAAGGTTGACGAACAGAAGAATAAGATTGAGGTTCTTATAGAAAGCCTCGAGGAACAGAACAAAAAACTTGATGAGATGGCGCGCAAGGATAAATTAACTGGTTTGTTTAACTTTGCGCACTTCCAGGAAGAGATGGCCCGTCTACTCAATGAGTATCAGCGCTTTAAAGGTAAAGAAAGCATGTCGCTGGTGATTGTGGATGTTGACCATTTTAAAAAATTCAATGATACCTATGGACATATAGGTGGGAATATTGCCTTGCAGGATATAGCAGGCAGGATAAAGCAGGCAGCTCGGCGCATGGACATTGTATGTCGCTATGGTGGCGAGGAGTTTATAGTTATTCTACCTAAATGTGACTTGCAAGGTGCGGTAAACTTCGCCGAAAGATTACGTAATGATGTTGCAGTAAAACCAGTGAAAACTGATGCTGTTGATGTTCCGGTAACTATCAGCCTTGGCTGTTCGGTCTACACACCAAACGAAAAGATGACTCAGTTTATTGAGCGTGCTGATCAGGCTTTATATAGAGCAAAAGAAAACGGTAGAAACCGTGTTGAATATGATGGTGAGCTGCCATCTCAATAATCACCAAACCAGCTTAACTCTGCACACCCCTCCTAATACTACAAACTCACTTTCTCCTTTTAACATCTTGGGAAGTAGCTTATGGAAGAAAAAAATCTTGGATAGAGGGATATCTGCCTGCAGAATGTAGTCGCCAAATTCATCTGCGCGTTCACGGTTATCTGTAAAAGAGTTGAGATTATTGAGTAGGATTATCCTCTCTCTTTTGTCTAATTGATGCAGTAGTTCATATTGATCTAAGTGGTTTACCCCACGATAAAGACGCAGGTGGGTTTGTCCTTTGTAGCGCCGTTTTATCTCATTTTGGCAGAAGGAGTAGAGCATGTCTAATTGAGTATCTAGGGCATTAGTATTGTATATGCCGGTGCTGCGCATCTCCTGATATTTTAGATATGCTGGGCAGTCAGGTGTAAGTATTGGTTCAATATGAAAGCGTGGGGTTAGTCCAAAGCGCGATTGCACCCACCCTTTGAGCACAGCTGCTTCGCGGCCATCAGGGTCGAATGACCAGCCTCGCGCCATACGTAAGAAGTCAGCTTTTTTTCGGTGCTTTTTATTGTCAGGGTTATAACCAGCAGCTTCTAGATTATGCAGTGAAAACATTACATCCATATAATCAAGAAATAGCTGAGATCTATCGTCTTCATCCATTAACAGGTCAAGACGGGTAAATAGCTCTTCGTAGATTGTATCTATACCATCTAGATGAATATCGGCAGGGTTTTCCTGGAAGGTCAGGCTGCCAATAATATCTGCGGAAAGGTTGCAGCGGTTGATGGGCATGCGCGCGTCGCGGGGCATATGCACTATAACAGTGCTGGAATAATTGGAAGAGATATTTGAGTTATTATCTATATGCGCGCCCAATAGTTTTAATCCTTAAATACTTAATTAGTCCAAAGAGATTCGCATTGGGATCATGCTCGACAAATAGAACCCCTGTTGTTGATAGAAACACTGAGCCGTTTCATTAGTTTTATCAGTTAACAAAGTGATGCGTTTGCATCCATATACTTTTGCATATGCTATAGCATTGGTTAGCAGCTGAGAACCGACCCCAACTTTACGGAAAGGTGCAGTAATAACCATGTCCTCTAATAAGGCGACTCGTTCGCCAAGTGCTGTAGAAACAGTAAATAGTATATTTACCATGCCAATGATTTTTTTATTCTTACGAGCTATGATAATTGTTCCAATTTCTGGATTATCAATGATTTTGGTCAAACCTTTGATTTGTTTTTTTGGTTCTGGAGTAAATTCTTCCTCCTGGCTGAATAACGCGGAAAGCAGCTCAACCAAAGCAGGGATGTCTCTTATAGTTGCTTGCTCAATACTCAGACTCATAGCTCTCTAATAAACCTTCAGGAATTTGTAGCAAGCGGCCTGGTTGTGCTTCAAAATGAACATGATAGGCAACTTTATCTGGGGGGATACGCATCACGCGAATAATTTGCCCACGATTTCCTTCTGGAATGGTAATACCATCGCTTAGTGGAATGTCACAAACAGGACGTACCCACTCACGAAACTCAAAGCGTGACTCAATCCATTCTTCATTAATATCGATTAGTTCTTCCGGACGGCAGCCAACGATGCGATCTTCATCAAGAAAGTGGACAGAGTAGATTATTTGGTCTTGCAGGAAGGTGCCGATATCGACAACAGTGCCAATACCACCACGCTTTATTAATAGCTCTCCAGTATCCTTGCCCGGATAGGTGCCATCATTGCGCACACTTCGTATAAGGCGCACATCATCTCCACACTCCCATTGTGTTTCATTTGTCAGAGAATCAACCATCATTTGAATATCTCCTCAATTGGTGTGAAGGTGCTGGTTCCCCCGTCTGCACTTGGAGTATCGCGAAATACACGGAACACTTTTTCCTTTTGCGCATTTGAGGAAACAAAATCTTCGTATGCTTTTTCCAGCCACTGTTTATGCCATTGATGCTGTTCTTCTACAGAATCAGGTATCTCATTTGAGTTCCGCATTAGATAATCGTGAAAGCGTTGCAAGATATGTAGGCGATTGGTATGCACAATATTTTGCTCATACGGGATCGCAAAAAAGTTGAGAAAGTCTTCGGCAGATACCAGTGACTTTAGATCTTTAGCAAGAGATGGGTCGATATTCATATATGTATCCTTTTAGGCTAACAGCCAGATTCACAGCTTGCACATCCACTCTTGGTGATATTGGGGTTGTCAAAAACAAAACCGCTTTGGTTGTTTTCTTCTACAAAATCCACCTTGGTATTATCAACCATCGGGAAGGTTTCGGAGTCGATAAATAGTTTGATGCCACCTTCAAGTTCAACTAGTTCGTCATTGGCTCTAATCTCGTTCTCCAGGCGTAGCGTGTATTTAACATTGGAGCAGCTTTTTTGCATCAATAAACGGTAGCCTGCTTCTGGTGATTCTGGTAAGTGATTTCTTAAAATTGCTGTTGCAGCTGAGGTGAAATTTAGCATGACATTCTCCGGTTACATCTTGGTATAAGTTCTTAATATAAGTAAAAGCAAGCTGCGTGCCATGCATGGTGTTTGTGGTTAAAGTGTTGAATGTTAAGGGTTTGTGTCGTTTTAGTGTTTGTGGGAATTGTGACAAAGCGCACCATTATGTAGCAAAAAGGGTGTTGCAAAGCGAGCAAAAAAAAACCCGGCAAAAAGCCGGGTAAAAACATATGAAAAACTGGGGGTGACTAACCAAGAATTTTAGACCTAAACTTCCTTTGCTTCAAAAGTGAAACACTTTTTCGGGCACATGCGTCCGCAGGCTCCACAGCCGATGCAGTCATTTGCATCTTGTATTACCATCTTGGCAGCAGCGCTTACATCTTCATCTTCTTCCTCATCGCTATCAACAAAGTTGAGTACATCGCGTGGGCAGACTTTGAAGCATCGACCGCAGGCGATACAGCTTTCCGGATCTAAGAATGTAACGAACTCCGGCGTCCACTCGGTTCCGCCCAAGGTCAGTGCTGTATATTGGCTCATGTTTAACTCCTTAGTAAATTAGTTGTTTTCCTAAACAATTTTGTTTTAATCTTCCGCCTTACTGATACGCTTTGCCCTAAGTGATACGGGCAGGCGTTCCGGTTTGGCGATTGGTTCAAAGTGGTAGATTCCACCGTTTTCCAGGCGCAGTTCTCCACCCCATTTATCAGGGGTGTCGAACTCGAGGGAAGCGATGGCTGCTTCAATGTCTCGCTTTGGAAGGTAAAACACTAAACCACCATTGTTATCCTGACGAATCATTATATTGGCCATAGCTTCCTTTCTCCTTAACGTACTATATCGAAGTTGTAGTCGGTTTCACCCAGGTACTTAGTTTTAGAATCAAGCTCTTCTAATACCGCATTTACTAGGGTGGTTAAGACGTACATGCCGCCTTCGTAGCCCCATGTGGTATTAC
>QZLE01000033.1 GCA_004796365.1 Gammaproteobacteria bacterium
CAAATAACCAAGGGTTGTCAAGAGAAATTTCATAAACAAATGCTACTTCATTGGAAAATAATTTATTGAGCGAACATAAGATACTATTCACGCATGAACAAATTGAACCTTACGATCAAAAAAAATCCCCAGATACATTACGAGTCAAATTAGTATATATTTGGTAGTTATCTTCAACATAGATCAATGACCACCCTCCCTTATTATGCGAAACTATAGCGATCTTGCATATATAGGGTTTAATTTTTCAACGTGCTACCAATTACCAATATCTTACCTCAGGTTATAAATTGCTTATCTAACGATAACAATCTGGTGCTTCAAGCTGAGCCTGGGGCGGGTAAATCTACCGCCTTACCTCTTTCGCTTTTAGATGCGAAATGGTTGGGTAATAAAAAGATAGTGATGCTTGAGCCGCGGCGAGTGGCGGCTAAGTCAATTGCTTATTATTTAGCGAGTCAACTGGGTGAAAAGGTTGGTGAGCGCATTGGTTATCAAATAAAAAATGATAGAAAAGTTTCAACTAAAACCGTTTTAGAAATTGTGACCGAGGGGATTCTTACCCGAAGGTTACAAAATGATCCTGAACTATCTGATGTTGCTCTTATCATTTTTGATGAGTTTCATGAACGTTCTATCCATGCAGATCTGTCTTTGATGTTTGCTATAGAGGTGCAGCAGTCGTTACGTGATGATCTTAAAATTCTAGTGATGTCAGCAACGATTGATACAGATGAGATCTCTGAATATCTAGATGGTGCTGCAGTGATTAAATGCCCAGGGCGGCAGTTCCCTGTGACGGTGGATTATGTCTCTAACAGCAATAACAGAAGCAGCAACGATTTTGGTATTAACAAGCATCAACTTGTTAATCAGGTTAGCGGTGCTTTAAGAGATGTTTTAGCGCGCGATGCCGTTGGTGATGTGTTGGTGTTTCTCCCGGGGCAGGCGGATATCAAAAGATGCCTTGCTGATGCTGAAACAATTTTTTCTGACCAGCCCAATGTAATCTTTTTACCTTTGTATGGTGCCTTATCGATAGAGCAACAGGAGAGGGCATTAGCTGTAGATCCCCAGGATAAAAGGCGGGTGGTTTTTACCACTAATATAGCTGAAACAAGTTTAACCATTGAAGGTGTAACCTGCGTAATTGATAGCGGATTAGAGAAGGTTGTGGTGTATGATCCGGTTAGCAATATGACTAGGTTGGAGACCAACTATATCTCTAAGGCATCTGCTGAACAGCGCAAGGGTAGAGCAGGGCGTTTACAGGAAGGGCGGTGTATTCGTTTATGGAGTGAATCTAAATACAATTCGTTGCCAGATTTTCATGTAGAGGAGATTTGTTCAGCTGACCTTTCCAATCTATTGCTAGAGCTTGCGGTTTGGGGACAAACTGATTATGAGAACATTAATTGGCTTACTGCTCCACCAAAGTCTAATTATGATACTGCAAAACAGGTTTTAATCTCGTTAGGGTTATTGAATGAACTTGGCAAAGTTACAGAATTAGGTAATAGGGCTTCAAAGTTTGGTTTGGAACCACGGCTGGCAACTATGTTGCTTTCAGCTGGAAAATCATCAGGAAAAGGTGAAGAATTTGAGCTGGAGATAGCTTGTGAATTATCAGCTTTGTTATCTGCTGGTGATATTTTCTACGATAACAGAGACGCTGATATCGTAGAGCGATTGGTTGCTTTGCAAGATTACAAATCTGACAGAAAAGGCGCGCTTAAATCTTACCCAATAAAGCAGGCGACGATAGAACAAGTTCTGGTTTCAATAAGGACACTAAAGAGCCGCTTAAAGATTTCAACCAAACATTCAAACTTTACTCTTACTCAATTACAACAATGTGTTGGGCGTTTGTTATTAATCGCCTATCCTGAGCGTTTGGCTAAAAGGCGTGCAGAAAATAGTAATCGCTATCTGCTAGCTAATGGCAGAGGTGTTTGTTTACATGATACTGATACCATGTTTGGCAGCGAATGGTTGGTGGTAAGTGATTGCAATGCGCATAAGAAAGAGGGAATGATCTTTACAGCCGCAGCTATTGAGCGCAGTGATATTGATGCAAGTATTGGCTCCAAGATAGTTGAAGAGAACGAGTATCAGCTTGATGATAAAAAGCAGAAGATCATTGGGCGTAAAGTTGTAAAGTATCAAGCAATAACGCTTGAATCTGCGGTGTTAGCAGATATTCCAAACGAAGACTTTCAAAAATGTATGAATAGCCTTTTACAAAAGGAAGGTTTTAAGCTACTCAATTGGACCAATAAATGTGAGGAGTGGTTAGCACGCGCCAGTTGGTTGGGTGAATATATCGAGCAATTTCCCAAGATATCAAAAAAAACATTGGCCGATGATGTTGATAATTGGTTGTTACCCTATATCTCAAAGGTTAAAAGCTTGGCCCAGCTAAAAAAAGTTAATCTGTTTGAACTATTGATTGGGATATTACCTTGGGAACAGCAGCAGTTGTTGGAGCAAGAGGCACCAGTTAACTATACAACCCCAAGTAATAAAAAGGTGGTAATCACCTACGATAAAAACCAAGGGCCAACAGTATCTGTACAGTTGCAAGAGATGTTTGGTGAGCTCAAATCACCGTTAATTGGAGGGGGCAAAGTGCCGTTACGGTTTGAGCTTCTTTCACCTGCGCGTAGGCCAATTCAAACCACTAGTGATTTGGCAAATTTTTGGAAAACCTCATATTTTGATGTCGCAAAAGAAATGCGGGGAAGATACCCCAAACATCGTTGGCCGGAAAAACCGCTTATGGAAAAGGCAGGAAGATCGATTAAGAGGTAAGTAGACTTTTTTCTATTCCCTCAATGTTATCCTTGCAGTGTAAAAACAAACCTCATTGATGCCTGAATCTCATATGGGTACTGTTTTTCAAAACGCCATAATGCAAGGGTTTTAATAACTTCACTTTTAAAAAAAGAGGTGTTCTTACCATCTACAACCTTAATTTTGTCAACACTGCCATCCTTACGGATTTTAAATTCGGTAAGAACCCACCCCTGAATATTTCTATTGCGTGCCCTGCGTGGGTATTTTGGAGCAGGGGAGTAGATTTTTTTCAGATTTTTTGCATCGAAAACAGTTGTAGCCAGTTTGTCAGCTATTTGCTCCATGGGATTTTTGTCGGCTGTAGTTGCTACTTCCGTAGGGGAAGAAATAGCGGTAGCTTGAGCAGCTGTTTCAATTTGCATAGTTGCATCTAAATCGGTTTCGGCAATAACTATATCTGTTTGTGCTGCCAAAGACTCATCTGCAGGGGGGGCATCATGGTTAGCTTTTGCTTTAGGTTCCTTATTTCCAACCACCTGTGCCTTTGCGTTAGGAGCTGGGTTTGGTACCACTTTGGGTTTGGCACTTACAATAGAAGAGCTTTTATCTTCTTCAGGCGCAGGTTTATTTTTAGGAGCAGGCTGCTGAGGCTTATTGGAAATTTTCTGACTGATTTCTTCTTGTTCGGCTGGAGTACCCTTGGGGGTGCCCTTAGTCAGGGTATATGTTTTTATGGCAGTGGAAGTTGATGCCTGCAAATTGTGCTCGAAAAACTGAAAATCAATCAATAAGCTTAGTAATGAAAATAGGGCTGCAGTAGTTGTCAGAGCAAATACTGTAATAAAAACAAAATGATATTTGTTCTTGGAGGCCGCCATAATATCGATTAAGAAAGTTTCTTTGTGTTGCAGAATGTGGGTAATAATACACTAAATATTTTGCATTCGGGATAAATTTAATCAATTAGGTTATAAATGTTCAAATATCATGTGTTTAGTCATAATTGCGTTAGACAGTTTGCAGGAAACTATATAGAATCAAATGCCTTAGATGTAATTACTTAAGGTTTAGCATATTGTATTAAGCAGTGTAAAAGTGGACAGGCATATTTTACATCAGGACAACCTGGGCAATTATTGATTTTACTTATTATTTAGCCAGAACCTTTAATCAATCTGTAAATAGCATAATTTACTTTAGTCTGAATGAGTTTTAGATTGATAGAAAGACTAAATGGCAGTGAGCGGAGCACATGATGTACAGAAAAGAGATAAAAGTTTTAGATTGCACCATCCGTGATGGTGGTTTGGTAAACGATCACCAGTTTGACCTTGATTTTACAAGAGACGTTTATAAATCACTTTGTGAAGCAGGTGTTGATTATATTGAGCTTGGTTATAAGAACTCAAGAGAGCTATTTGACTCAAGCAAGTTTGGGCCATGGAAATTCTGCGACGATGACGATCTATGGCGTGTAATCGATGGTGTTGAGACAGATTCAAAAGTATCTGTAATGGCTGATGTTGGTCGTGTTGATATGGACAATATCAAAGATGCAAAAGATAGCCCGTTTGATTTGGTTCGTGTTGCTACATATGCAAAAGATGTTGATAAAGCTATAGAGATGCTTAATCAGTTTGATGCTCAAGGGTTTGAAACCTGCATTAACGTTATGGCTGTTTCCCGTGATCAGGGACCTGAGCTTGATGAAGCATTAGAGCAGATTAATCAGGAGTGTAAGGCTCAAGCAGTTTATATAGTAGATAGCTTTGGAGCTTTGTATCAAGAGCCAATTGCACGCCTGACCAAACTATTTAAAGAAAAATGCCCAAACAAAGAGGTTGGTATTCACGCGCATAATAACCAGCAGCTAGGCTTTAGTAATACTATTGAAGCGATTATTAATGGTGCCAACTTCCTGGATGCAACTGTGTACGGTATGGGGCGTGCGGCAGGTAACTGCCCAATGGAGCTATTGATTGGTTTTCTGAAGAACCCTAAATACGACTTGAGGCCAATTCTGGACCTGATAGCCAATCGTTTTATCCAGCTAAGAGAAGAGTACGAGTGGGGGTATGTAATTCCATTCGCTATCGCCGGGATTATGAATGATCATCCGCGCGATGCTATGGCGCTTAGAAAGTCTGATAGTCCAGATAACTTCAGACAGTTCTACGAAAAGCTTTCAACAACAGCTGGCTAGTTACAGGCTGTTTGGCTAATGAAGCTTTTTGAAGAAATGCCGTTACTTGGAATCCTGCGTGGAATTACTGCGCAGGATGTTCCACCATTGGCACAGATAGTTCTTGATTCAGGCCTAAAGGCTATTGAGATAACCATGAATACCCCAAATGCGCCCGAGCTTATTCAGCAAATGCGTAATATTCTGGATAAAAAGGTATTGGTTGGTGCTGGCACTGTTTTGTCCATGGAACAGCTTTTTGCCGCATTAAATGCAGGCGCTGAGTTTATTGTTTTACCGACATTGCAGACCGATGTTGTAGAGTATTGCGCAAAAAACAATATTCCGGTGTTTCCCGGCGCTTTAACTCCGCAGGAAATTTATGACGCGTGGAATGCCGGAGCGTATATGGTAAAAGCGTTTCCAGCCAAATTTTTCGGACCGTCATATTTTAAAGAGGTCAAAGGACCTTTTAATGATATCAAGCTGTTAGCTTGCGGTGGTGTTTCTGCAGATAATATGAGTGAGTTCTTTGAGTGTGGCGCAGATGGTGTAGCCTTTGGTGGAAGTGTTTTCAACCTGAAAAAGTTAGGCTCGGGAGACATTGATATTATTTATCAGAACCTTAAGAAAACAGTTGACGCCTACCCCAAATAACGGTTAAATCTTAAGCAGTTTTTTGATGGCAGTGGCCTAAACGTTAGCAAAATCTATTCGTTCTGAGCTGCGGCTACATTTTTTTAACATCAATATAGAGAGAAATATTATGACACATATTGTTGACGCTGATACTTGTACTGGATGTGAAGCATGTGTAGACGTATGCGGCCCAGAATCTATTTCAATGGAAGATGGTATAGCAGTTATCGACCCTGATACATGCATCGATTGTGGTGCGTGTGTTCCAGAGTGCCCGGTAGACTGCATTTCTGCTGACTAATATATAGTCATAAGATTTGTTAAAAGGCCCGCACTGTTCGCAGTGCGGGTTTTTTATTTTCCCAAACTGCTATCTGGTCATAAGAAACAAAATTCAATTTTTAGTATATTGGAAAAAATAAGGTCGGACTGTTTTTTGTCTTGAACACGAGGTAGGCGACCTGGCGTCTTGGAGATTGAAAGCCAAATGGGCAGGCACCTACACAACCTGGTATATCAACTCATATTTGATATACGGCAACAGTGGAGGTGAGTTATGTTAGGTGAATTCCAAAAACAAATTCAACAGCCAGGTAATGCAAAATTAGCAGAATACCTGCACTTAGAATTGGCTGAGCTAAACCTATTAGATTGGGAAGTCAAAGTCGAGAAAGATCCTATGGGAGTTATTACAAACTATGCGATTAAGTTTCATGATAACTCTAATGAGGCTGTTCTTCACAAGATCACCGGTCTATCTGATGAAAACGAGGTTGATATAGACCTTAATTTCTTTCAGTAGATAAGAAAGGAAGTTATGTGAAGGCAAAAAGCCGTGCAGGCAGGTGCACGGCTTTTCGTTTAAAAAAACATCTGATTTTCAAGTTACCTGAGCGTAGTCGAAGGTCTGAAAATCAATTTAAAACAAGGTGGTTTCAACTTCGCTCAACCGGCTTGCTTTATAATGAAACTACTCGCAGCTACTAACCTTACTCCAGATACCTTGTGATGTCTCTTGAAGTGAAGAGATATCACTTCCCATTCCAAGGTAGTCGTTACTGCCTACTGCGTAGTAAAGTATGTTATATTGCAGCGAAGCTCTGCCTGCATCTCCATGCTCGGTATTAGTGGCAGTTACGCAAGTTGGCTCTTCCGGAAAGGTAACGGTAACAGCAGTCCAATAGTCTCTTTCATTTCCTTTTTTATCACGGATATGAAGTGCAAATGACTTGGTTTCACCAGGCTGACCAGCATTAGGCCAGGTACAAGTAAAGTTAGCAGTTCCTACGCAATCAACGGCAGCGAATGCACTTAAACGTACAACCTCAATATCATCATTTCCATCACCATCAGAAGCGGTGCCAGTTACGATAAGGGTGGTACCATTAACCGATGCTTCCCAGCTGTCAATAGTTGGAATATGCTCTGAGGTGATTGTATAGCTGAAGCTGACCGCGTCACTTGTTGCTCCCAAAGAGTCAACGGCCTGAATTCCAGCTGTATGCTCACCCATGGTTTGTCCTTCGAGTAAGCATGTATGACTGCTCGAAGTAGGGTCTGTCACCTGGCACTCGACGATCTCTTCATTGTCAGTAAATATCAGGAACTTTTCTAAATTCTGATCTTTATCATAAGCGGTAATGTACAGCTCTGCAGTACTTCCAGAAGTTCTAATGCTTGGTGCGTGATTCATTTCCGGCGCTGAATTTTCAGGGCGAATTCGAGTGTATGGGTAAGTGTAAGTATCACTTAATCCTGCCTTATCATAAGCTGTTACTGTATGAGTAAACTCTTCACCAACAGCAACTCCAGCTTCTTCAAAATCTATATAACAGCTGAAGTTTACTTGATATTCTTCCAGGTTCGAAAGCTCGCACGAAGTTGTGGCTGAACCAATCTGAAATAGAACTCTATCTATGTCATGGTCAGGATCTAATACATATCCGCTCAACATCATCCCATAGTGTTGAAGAATAAAGCCATAGCCCGTATGTAATTTTGGTGGAGTTGGTTCAACAGGACACTCGCCTGTTGCATAGCCCGTGTCTTCAGTCTTCAGGGTAACAGTTACAGAGCTGTCCTGGCCAAGGTTCTCACCAGAACCGGTTACATACCATGTTGTTACCTCGGTACCACCGTAGCAGAAAGTGCCCCAGCAAGTCTGGCCTTCGATTGTGGTTTCTGAATAAGCGCGACCCGCCGCTTCGTGGTTGGCAATTGTATCTGTAAATTCTTCACAAACACGGGGTTCTTCTATTGTGAATTCGAATTCTTTAACTTCACTTGTATTACCCAGATCGTCAATTGCTACAGCATTAGCAACGTAGTCGCCTGGTTCAAGAGTTGGAAACGTACATGACCAATTAGTGGTGCCATTGCAAACTATGCCATTGTGATAACCAGGAATGCTTGCTTGTACTTCTTGAAGATTTCCATCTTTGTCGTTAGCTGTGCCGTAAATAGTGATGGAGTCTTCGCCAGCATCAACGTCTTCGATTACAATAGTAGGCGCATATTCAATACCATCATCAAGATGCGGGAACATATAGGTGCGGCCAAGCTCAGACTGGAATTGGTCAGGGCCGTTGTGACGAACACCTGGAATAATAACTTGTTCATGTATGCCAGCAATATCTTCGCCAAACACTTTTGCTATATGATTCATATAGTTTAAAGAACGCTCTTTTCTATGCCTTCCCTGTAAGTTTGCTTCACAACCATTCTCTAACTGACTTGCTTCACGCATATCATCTAGTTCACCAACCATATAGATAGTATTACGTTCTTTGTAATTAGCCTTTATTGATACTTCCGCGGATTCATTTGTTCCATCTCCTGCTCTTAGCATATATTCGTTAAGGTCTTTAAGGCCGTGTTTATAATTATTATATGTCGAGCAAAAAATAGGTTTATCGTTTTCATCATTTGGAATTTCAATGAAATTGTTAGATACGCCGTAATCAAGAATATCACTATTGTTATCTATACCTTCTGCTACAGCATCTACTGCTGTATTTGGTCTTTTATTATCCATATAGATATATGTCGAAGGTGCTGCAACAATATATCTTACCTTAACACCTCGATCTTCTAACATGTCATGAATAAGATTTCCTGCTGCATA
>QZLE01000123.1 GCA_004796365.1 Gammaproteobacteria bacterium
AAGCCATATACAAAATACCTGAATTTGCGTTACCATTTGTTTGAAGGATTGATTTCATATCTTTGCTCCCGTTTTTTGTCGAAAACTTATGGTAGCTGATTTGTCTTCAATCCTTCATAGTTTCTACGAAGCTCCAAACACCCTTTTAAGCGCAGCTGATAAAAGATATGCATAGTGGCTATTTGTACATACTTTCCATGAAAAGATTAGACAAATAAAGTTTGATTGAGCATGGATGCGAATAAAACCGGCCGTGTGGGCATATTGAATTTGAGGGTAGCCGTAGGCCAAGATTAGGGGAATGTATTTTTGCATCGTTTTTTGTCATTTAACAAAAAATGATGGCGCCAGTCGGTGTGCGAACCCAAATATTGTTTCCTGGGTAATTGCCTTCGCCCACTGCTGTCCGGGGAAATAATTGCAATTTGTAGGAATACATTATTGGGCATGGCTTTTCAGAATGGAAGGTAATTTGAGACTAAAAACATCCGTTCGCCCTGAGCGCGAGGAACGAGTAGTCGAAGGGTGTAGAAACAGATGAATTTAAAGTTAGAAAAAGAGGCACAAGAAGAAAAATATACTGCTGAATAATTTTTTGAAAAATGTGAAAGAATAAATAACAAACAATAACAAAGATTGTTATTATTAAGGCATAGATTGTTATTGTATAGGCAGGAAATATCATGAATATATCATTAACTCCAAAGCTTGAATGCCTTGTAAAACAGAAAGTTGACGCAGGATTATACAACTCAGCCAGCGAAGTTATTAGAGAAGCACTGAGGTTGATGGAAGAGAGAGACCAGGTTCAGCAACTTAAGTTACAAGCCTTAAAAGATGAAATATCACTAGGTCTGGAATCACTGGAAGCTGGAAAAGGAAATACACTGGATATTGAAGCAATCAAGGCTAAAGGTCGTAAAGAGTTAGGAAGGAAATAAATGCCACAAGTTGTTATCTCTCCAGAAGCAGAAAATGACCTTCTGGAGATATGGTTATATATTGCAGAAGATAGCCCCATAAATGCAGACAGATTCCTCGATAAACTTAATGAAAAAGCTGAGCTTATTGCAGGGTTCAAAGAAGCAGGTTCCTCAAGGCCAGAACTTGGAAAAGACATACAAAGCTTCCCTGTAGACCGTTACGTTATCTACTTCAGGGAGAAACCTGAAGGGATAGAGCTAGTCAGAGTATTAAGCGGAGCAAGAGATATAAATATTCTGTTCTAAAGCCAACCAAACAAGGCGTTATTAACGAGTTAGAAAAAGAGGCACAAAAAGAATATCAAATTAAAAGCTCATAATGAGAAAACAATGGTAGGAAATATGAAAAGTAAAGCCTATATTACGATGCATTGCAGGAGAGTAAAATGGCTATGACAAGTGTGAGAATGCCAGATGAAATGATGGATAAGCTAGATGCTGTAGCCAACAAGCTACGTCGCTCAAAAGGCTGGATAATAAAAGGTGCTGTCCAACAATACCTGGAAAGAGAAGAGCAAAAAGCAATTCGTTACAGTGAAACATTAGAAGCTTTAGAAGATGTGAAAGCAGGCAGATTGGTAGATGGTGAAGAAGTCTTAAACTGGATGGAAAGCTGGGGAACTGACGACGAGAAGGAATCAATCTGAACAATCGGGGACGGGCGACGTTTAAACAAAATACATAGCTGTGATATATTTGTTTTGCTATTAAAATAATTAGGCGCCTAAATTGATGAATGTAGTTATATTTAAGCTATGAAAAAAATAATATTTCTCTTAGGGCTGCTCTCAATATTCATGATTACATCATGTCCTGGGCATTATGAACCATCAGATTTCGATCTTAATGCTTTAGAAAAAGCTGGCCCAACTCTATTACTAATCAAAACCGACGGGTCTTTACAAGACAAAGAGCTTTGGCCAGATGCAGTTAAAGATCTAAAACCAAAGTCAGTTTACAAAACCGAACGTGGTGTCTATATAATGCTTGATTCCTTCTATGTTGAAGAGAGCGGAATATTTTTTCCTGTTGATGGCTTTGAAACTGATAATGGTCTAGGGGAAGACCAAACATATATTAAGTTAATAAATAATGTTTATAGCTATTACAGAAGATGAAAAATATAACATCGCAATTAACATCCGCCCCTTCGTGGCTGGGCTCAAAAAGGCTTAACCTGATATGTCCCCCGGTGTTCATTTAGTAACAAGTTGGTTGATAGGCAACACAGCCCTGAAAGAAAGGCGCAATCGCATAGTTGTTGCTATAGCTGGCTGCAGCCCTGATTTAGATGGATTAGGCCTTATTTTGGATCGTATTGGTTATACTTCATCACTATATTTCAACTATCACCACGTTCTATGTCATGGAATATTTTGGGCGCTTCTTGCTTCAATTTTTAGTTCATTAGTTGTAAAAACACAGCGCTTAGTAACTGCCGCAATGGCATTTATAGTTATCCATTTTCATATTCTTGCTGATATTGCTGGTTCAAAAGGTCCTGATGGCTATCAGTGGCCTATAAATTATTTATATCCGTTCTCAAACAATTTAATGCTTGAATGGTCTGGGCAATGGGAATTAAATGCTTGGCCAAATTTTGCATTTACAGGTATTCTTTTATTGGCTTGTTATATTCAAGCAAAAAAACAGGGGTACTCAGCATTTGAAATTGTTCCAGGTTCTTTTGATAAAGAGGTTTTCAAACTTGCCAGAAAATATATAAAAAAGGGTTAACTCAACCGTTGTATTTTGGGGCTGAACTCAAAACTACGAGTGTTTTTCAACGGTTATGACGGGCGTTAGATTTATGATATTTCCTGACGGAATCACCAAAGAAGACGTAATTGGACGTAGCCAAGTTAGCAAGCTGGTTAATACAGACGTGGCGCATGCTGCCAAAACAGCCCATTCTATTAAGCACCCATGGTACAGGTGTCAATCTCTAGCAATGGTTGCAGAATATTCTAGTGAAAAGCACAAAGTAAATATCTTACTTGAAGCGCTTGAGGTAGCTAAAGAACAGTCAGACATCAATCGCATAGTTACAGTTTCTTCATGGCCAATGAAGCACTTAGCTAAAGTTCGCCCAGATATTGCAAAGGGAAATATTAAATCATTAGTTGATCTTGCTAACGAAGAGCCGCACACACTAAGAAGATCTCACGCTTTATCTTCATTAGCTTGGTCTGTCTCTGAATCTACAGAGCACCTAAGCCTTATAATACCTTCTCTGGTAACTGCTCTTCTTAGCGGTTATGGGTGGCGTATTGACCGAATCATAAGAAGTTCTTTACAACTTGTTCAAGGTGTACAACCAGAATCTGTTGCAGCACTTATTGCACACCACAGTGATAACAGCAAAAAACGTAGATTAGAAAATGAATTTAATTCAAATAAAATATAACATCGCCATTAACAATTGCACTTCGGCGCCGAACTCAAAACAGCTCCGCGCTTTTTCGCCGGTTATGGCAGGCGCTATGTGAAATGAAGAAAATTACAATATTAAAATACAGAGTAGAACCAGATCGATACTCACAAAGTTCGAAACAATCCTATGGTCATGAAATTCGTAGTAGGCAAAAGTATTACGAAGATATTGAATACGTATGTAGGTCATGTGGTAGGAAGGATATCTATTCTGCTTTTGAGCAAAAAAAAGCATACGAAAACAGAAAAGATTACATATGCTGTACACGGGTACTTTGCCAAAAGTGTTGGCGTAATAAGCGTAATTTGCTTAAGCTTGCTCATGAAATGGAAAAACAATATTGTTTGAATAAGCAAGTACATCTAAACAGCGAAAAATTTTTACGCGAGTGGTTGCATGTCTTATGTGAGTATAAAAAATATTCATATAGGTTTAATCACCAAAGAATAAGATTTATTGAAAGACACCTTGAAAAATTCACATGACATCGTAATCAATAACCCATCTTCGGTGCTGGACTCAAACCACTACAAGTTCACTACGTGCTTTTTCGCAGATTACAGCGGGCGTTAGCCAAAAAGGAGAAGTTATGAAAACAGATCTACTATCCACATGCTTTTGCACAAGCGAAGTTGACGCTTGTAGGGACTTCTACAAAAAATATTTTGCCGCAAAACCTGTTTTTGATTGCGGTTGGTATGTCACCCTAAAAATAAACCAAGACGGCCCAGAGA
>QZLE01000183.1 GCA_004796365.1 Gammaproteobacteria bacterium
AGATATCCTAAGGATCTATTGGCGTGCCTTTGACCCAACTGATGCTGGAGGGTCATTTGGTGATCGTGGTTCCCAATATGAAAGCCGCATCTTTTATCATTCAGAGGCACAGAAAGATATAGCACAGCTATCCAAGCAAGAACTGCAGGAGTCTAAGCGTTTTAGCAATGATATTGTCACTCCAGTAGTTGCTTTTACCAATTTCTATGAAGCAGAAGATTATCATCAGGATTACTACAAAAAGAATAAAGAGCATTATGAGCGTTATCGTGTTGGTTCCGGCAGGGCAGGTTTTATTAAGAAAAACTGGGGAGACACCCCGTTAGTACTTAACAGTGCCCGGAAAAAACAGGATGAGATCAAGCAGCTTGCTCAAAAATATTCCAAACCTTCTGAAGAGGTGATCCGCAAGCAACTTACCCAACTGCAATTTAAGGTAACCCAACAAGAGGGCACCGAAAGGTCATTCAACAATGAATACTGGGATAATAAACATCCCGGGATCTATGTAGATATTGTTTCCGGTGAGCCACTATTTAGTTCTACTGATAAATATCGTTCTGGCACTGGCTGGCCAAGTTTTACCCAGCCAATAAACAATGTGTTTGTTACCGAACATGAAGACAGGAAATTATTCAGTGTGCGCACAGAAGTTAGAAGTCGCTTTGCAGATTCCCATCTAGGGCACGTGTTCGACGATGGGCCACAACCAACTGGATTGAGGTATTGCATCAACTCTGCTGCTTTGAAGTTTATCCCTAAAGATGAGATGGAAAAGGCTGGTTATGGTGAATATCTCTATCTCTTTGAAAAATAGGTGCTTGCCCTGCAAAATAAGAAATATGTTATCCCCGCGGAGGCCGATATCCAGTTTTTGATTCAACATTTCGGGTTACGCATATAGTGCTGTCTGGAATGAAGTACAGGTAAAAGTATTCAGGATCAATAACTTTCAATAGCCTGACTATAGTATTTATCGAAAATAGATTCGCTTCGCATCTGATTCAGCACTTTCTCAAGTCTAGGGATAAAAGCAGTATGTTTTGATTTAAACACATCTCTATCATTTCTGGCAAATATGGTAGTCAATACACTTTTATAAGTGCTAATCATTTTGAAGTCTCATGCAATGGCAGGATTGAATAGTGTTCAAAATCATGTCCCTTTTCAATCATTTCCTGAAGAATAACATGGATAACTCTGTCCTCAAGGTTGATAAGGATTACAGTGCCTTCGGTATAAACATCTGGTGGTACGAATATTGACGCTTTTTCCCGCATTGGGTTAACATTAGGAGTCAAAATGGCGCGAAAAAAATTAAAACTGCTACTCTCTCCGCGAACCGCCTTTACCTCAACGGCCTTCGAGGTATTTGCAAAGACATAGATGCCAAATTCCATGCCACCATTTGGTCTGGTTTTAATCCAGCGTACTACGCCAACCTGCCAGGGAGTTTGCTCGTCAATAGCATTATGGAAGGCTACAATTTCGCCGACATGGGCATTCATGGTGCAGCGTTGGGGACAAAAAATTGCTACACCGGACTCACTCTGATTTTTTTGATTCCATGTTAGGGCTTCATCGTGATCTTGTTCTGGGGCTGGTTGGTCGAGGATTTTCGAAATATCCTGATTGGGAATTTTGATGTTAGGATTAAAATCCTTGCAGCCGTTGATAAAGTAATAACAAGTACTTAAGTTGTTGGCAACAGTGAGTTTTTCTGAAACCGGAATGCGTGGAGAAGATCTTTTCTGGCGTGGGTACAGTGCCTTGAGCAGGCGTTTATATAGTTCCAGCTGCTGATTTTTTACTGCTGTAGAAGCGGTTTTGCTTTTTTCAGTATCTTCAATCTGAGTAGTTAGTATCTGTACCAGATCCTTTTGGGAGATAACCCTTACATGTTCAAGATTGATGCTGGTATCGTTGTCAAACATAAACTTTGGTGATTTGTCTTTATCCAGATCTATATAACAGTTATCTTCTAGCTCGCTGATGTCACCTGGTTTTGATACGTGTACGAAATTGGTCCAGCGTTGCATTCTGTCGAAGATAGAGGCGATTTCACCTTTGTGCAGATGGTAAGGGTTAAACACTACCAGGAGAACAGCACGATAGTATGCCTGCTTTATCGATAGCATAGTTTCCAGATCGGTACATTTTTCTACGAGTGCTGTGTGGATATTTAGCTGTTCTGCATGCAGATAGATCTGGTTCATATCAAGCCATATTCCGCTTGGTTCTGGCCAATAGATGCGATATGTCTCCAGTAAAAGCCAGCACAGATTATTAATAGAACGTTGGAAGGTATTGACCACTAATTGCGAATTCTTTTCCCCTTCTTTATATTTTTTTAACTTTGTATATGCATCTTTGGCTGCAATCTTATATCCGGTTCCCAGCGCGGTGATAAGCTGGATATTTAATGCAGCCAATGTCTGCATTTGTTCATCCAAAGGGGTGTTTGCATCAATATATTGCTTGGTTAATGCGGTGCAGATTCTTTTTATTACTGGACGGAATAATTCTAAGGCTTCATAGCGATCACATTTCTTCAGGTTGGTTTTGTTAATGCGGTCCAGGAATTGCTTGATAGCTGCTCCTGATTGCATAATATCTTGTGGCAAAGTGGCCAGCCATGCCTCAAGCACGCTTATGGTTAATGAGGTGCATTCTTGGTCATTATCATCCTGAAAAGGAACAGATAACTCTATTGTTTCCATGGTTATGAATCCGAAACTAATCTCGTTAATGATTTGTATATCCTGAAAAAGCCGGTATCTGGACTTTATATTGTATAACCAGTAAGTTAAGCACCTTTCAGGGACAGTTAATTAAAATATAATTGCAAAAGTAGTGTTTTTCCTTTGATTGGCGATAAATCCTTAAAAATATGCGATCTGATCGACGTTTTTAAAATGTCTTTCTATTGAATTAGCGTACTAGCTACGATAATTTATGGCATAATAGTGTGATTTTAGGGCAAAGTAAGAAGAAGATGGAAAATAGAAGGTCGATAAAGCGTGTACTGGTAGATCTTTCAT
This sequence comes from Gammaproteobacteria bacterium, assembly GCA_004796365.1. Lineage (GTDB taxonomy): Bacteria > Pseudomonadota > Gammaproteobacteria > QZLD01 > QZLD01 > QZLE01. The sequence continues at coordinate 3,042 of QZLE01000183.1, forward strand.
GCGCAATAACCATGACCAATGGCGTGAAAATTCCGGGCATTGCAAAAAACCTTTCGGCAAAAGGGATGTTTTTTGAATCCAATTATCCGCTTAATAAGGGGACCGAGGTAACGGTTAACTTCAATATTATGCTTAATGGTGAATTAAAGCCGATAGAAGCACTAAGCAAGATTGAGCACCAGGCAACCAAGGTATCACTTGGGGAGTATGGGATAGGTCTGCAATTTACCGAGATCGATGAAGAATGCCTTGGATTTTTAGAAAAATATATTGATGGGTGCCCATCTCTTCATTAAATTTTTTGTTAATAACAAAATACCTTTCTCAGACACGCATCAATATATCCATGTAACTCGGTGGCGGCTATCCCTGCCGCAGACGGTCTTGAAAAAGTTATTCTGCTATTAAGTTGGGTATAAAACTTAGAATTGGATTTGCAGGATAGACATTGCCTACCAGCAAAATCAATAATCGTCATCGATATCTTCTTCCTCTTCTTCTAACATCTGTTCGTAGGTGTTGGCAGACATCAGTTCCTCGCAATCTTCAATATCATCCGGCTGCATGGTAAATAACCAACCATCTTCATATGGGTCGTTATTGATAGTATCTGGGGTAGAGGATAGTTCAGGGTTGGTATCAAGAATTTTGCCGTTAAGTGGTGCAAAGATATCAGTGGCGGTTTTAACAGATTCGATTACACCGCAGCTTTGCCCTTCTTCAATCTCAAGGTCAATTTCAGGTGTTTCAACAAAAACTATGTCACCAAGAAATTCTTGAGCATAATCGGTTAGACCAACTGCAATAATCTCTTCTTCTTCGTCAATTCTAACCCACTGATGATATTGGGTATAAAACAGATCTTCAGGTATATCGCTCACGATATTTTCTCCGCT
>QZLE01000156.1 GCA_004796365.1 Gammaproteobacteria bacterium
AGGATCGTCATCACTATTAGAACATAGGTGACAACCTTATTTTTGATTGTATATGCCGCAATATTCATTGAGTCACCTACCTTTCTAATTCTCTAACTTTATCTCCCTGCTTTAACAGGTTGACTCCTGCAATTACTACCCTGTCGCCTCTGCTTAGTCCTGATTTGATCTCTATCTTATTTCCAATTATTGTTCCTATTTCTACCTGCACTAATTCAAGGGTGTTATCGCTTTTAATACGCCACACTTGATTTACGTTATTTGAATTGGCAAATACTGCTGATAACTCTACTGTTATTGGCTCTTGTGTTGACTTGCTTTCTTCAGGAATCTCAACTGTAGCTGTCATTCCTGGTAGCACATTAAGGTCTTCAGGGCTTTGCATCTTTAGAACAACGCTATATGTCTGTGAATATGGATCAGCATCAGTGCTTGCTTCACTCAATTTTGCTGGATATTTGCGTTCGGGTGCTGCATCAAAAATTACTACTGAATTAGCAAACTTCTTTTCCACTCCCTTTATCATCAATGACTCAGGTATCTGGATAACTATTTCGATAGCGGTATTATCTTGCAAACTCAATATCGGTGCCTTGGCCGTTATGTTTTCGTGATTCTGCACATACCTTTTGGCAATAACTCCGGAAAACGGAGCCTCTAATCTAGTATCCGCCAACTGCTTTTCTAATATCTTGGTGTTTGCTTCCAGTGCTTCAAGTGCTGCCTTAACTTCATCATATTTTGCCTTGGCAATAACTTGTTGCTTGTATAGCTTTTTGCTTCTATTGTAATTTAATCTAACCTCTTCCAGCTTAGCTTTCGTTGCTGCAAGGTTATTCTTAAAGTCTCTATTATCCAGCCGGGCTAGTACCTGGCCTATTTCTACCTTTTCCCCCTCCTTTACATTTAACTCTTTTATAATTCCGTGAACCTGAAAAGCCATGTTTACGCGTTGTACGGCCCGTACTTTTCCAGGAAACCTTCGTCCAAAATCCTTATTTGCATCCCCTATGACCTCTGACTTAACTAACCTAGTCTTATTTCTTGTCTCTTTTAGGTTTGTATCCTTAGCAAAGGTGGTTGGTGAAGCCATTACTGCACAAGCAATAATTACTGACATTAACTTTTTCATATTTATAAACCTTCTAACTCAATTTCATTATTCGTAATACGCTTTGGCATCGGTAATTCTGCTTTACAAATCATTGACATCGCCGTTAATTTGACTGATTCCTTAAGTATTTCACTCTGTTCACAACTTTCAGCTGTCAGCACGGCAAGCATCTTTTCCATCTGCATCAAAAACACCATCTGGCTGTAAAGGGTAAACCCCCACACATATGCTTCTGCTGTAGTGCTATCTGGTTTTACCTTTTTATAAAGATCGACAACCGCCTTGTGCTTCGGGCGAAAATAGTAATCTACCGTGTATTCAATGGCGCAATCGTTATGTAAAACTTCCTGCATAATTAGCTTTGTGTGCCAGTCTGGTTGGCCAGAACAAAACACATCTTCATAGCAACAGATAACCAGATCGAGTATTAAGTTTGCCACCTCCTCTCTGTCATCCATATTCAACTGTTTTTCCTCAATAATTTCCGCAAGGTCTGTATTTTTGCCGCTCTCAAATACATGACTTATCGTATGGAGATAAAGAGCTTCTTTACTCCCAAAGTGATATTTAATTCCGGCAATATTAACCTGTGCCTTATCTGCAATAGCGCGAATGCTAGTGCCTTCAAAGCCATGCTCTGCAAATAGCTCACCCGCTGCATTTATTAGCGCAAGCTTGGTAGTTAGATTCTTTGTTTCCATAGCAACACCTACAAATTTAATCAAACGTTTGATTGATTATTCAATCGATCGTTTGAAAAGTCAATCATTTGTTTAAATTTGTTTTTGAAATGTGTTTTTTATCGCATAAACGGGAGGGAAAAGACCTCAAATCATCCGGGGTCTGCAGTTGATTGATTTAATTGGAACGAAGCGAATAGAAAATCAATGGCTCTAGCCCCATTGATTAGATTATATTATTTCACACAAACAAATTAACATACGATCCTTCGCGTACCAGCCTATCACTAGTTTTCAAATCCTCTATCTCTTGAGCAAACCTAATTTTGTCCTGGTTAGCGTTGTACGATATGGTTTCTGCCTCCTGAAAAACCCTGTCTTCTGCGCTCTCACTTATTACCAAGTCATGAGTTGTACTGAAGCTTTGCTGCTCTATGTCAACCGACTCTTCAGCTCTGTTTTCTTGAGTAACAGAAGCACCAATTACCAGCGCTTTACTGTTTTCAATATATTCTGTTAGCACCTTAGGATTAACTTTTCTGGAAGCCTGATCGTTTTCCTTATCATGCCTTCTGAGCTCTATTATCAACTGCCGTTCTGCACTGGTCAGACTGGTTAGATTTATAGATTCTCGTGTTTGTAGGATGCCCTCACCCGAAATATGATTGGTAGCAGGATTTTCAGTTTGGAGTCTTTTACGATTGTCTTTCGCTTGAGCAACATTCTGCTCAACAGAGCCCTTACTGTTTCCTGAAGTTTTTTTCGCCTTATCTTGTGCAGTTGGAGAATATCGGGGTTGTAAGTAATCATGATTCGGCGAAACGAATGATGAATAGATTCTCATTACCTAATCCATTAAACTAAATAATTACAGCCCTTATTTCATTCGACATATTTTTGAATTTTCAGTTCAAAATGTTAGCTGTATATTTTATTTTTCAACTGTAATATTAGCTATATATATATTCCAACATTTCAGTGATATAATAAAAACAGTTAAAGATCACCTGTAACAACTTGTTACTGATTTGGCTTTTTCTTTTTTGCTATTACATTAACTATATTATTTCTAACTTAGACTTATATTGAATATTAACAATGAATTCGCAATCATTATTGTTATTTTTTTCATTTTCATTACTCATTGCTTCTTGTAGCCAAATTCCTCGTATTAGCACAACATTGGTTAAGCATCCCAATTCAGATGAAACTATCTTAATAGCAGATTCAAAAAAAATTGATCTATCAACAGGATATAGCATTTTAATTTCTAAAGGAACTAAGTTGAAATATGTTGGATATATCCCTCAAGGCAAAGTCTACAAACCTATAAACTTTGTACTCATGATTGAAGGTACGCATATGTACCAAGCATATCTTGTATTACAAAATCAAATATTGACAGGATTTTATTTACCAGCCTCAAAAGAATTTTCGGATTCATTATCTTCCCATCAAAAACTATTATTTATTCAGGAGTAACTAAATATGTTAAAAAAAATCACTGGTTTATGTTTCATAACTGCATTTGTTTTATTGACTGGTTGCGCATCAGGACCAAGCTATCAAACTTTTCAAAAAACACTTAAGCCTCTCAGTGCTGATCAAGGTAGAATTTACTTTACTCGTCTTGATACTATGTTTGGTGCAGCCGTTACATCTGATATTAAGCTTAATGATGAAGTTGTTGGGGCTTCTGTTTCCGGCGGTTTTTTCTTTATTGATCGGGAGCCTGGTAGTTATATTGTTTCTACATCGACGGAAGTAGAACGAAACCTTCAGTTTGTCCTTGAAGCAAATCAAACTGCCTACATTGAAACCGAGGTTGGTATGGGGCTCATGGTTGGGCGAATCTACCCTAAATTAATTCCAGAAATACAGGCCATGAAGCAAATTAAAGAAAACAAATTTGATAATGGATTAAAGAATTAAGATTTCTCTTTTGTTAATCTGACGGTTGCTCTTTTTCTAAAGTAACTGTCAGATTCTCTTAGGTAATAAACTCAAACTTTTTTATGGAATAATTAACCTCTATACAACTTATTAAGGGTTAGCCTAGATTTATTACTCTAAACCTAGCTCTTTTATCTTGCGGGTGAGAGTATTCCTTCCCCATCCCAGCAGTTCTGAGGCATCTCTTTTCTTACCACCATTAAAACGCAGTGTGGTTTCGATGATTATTTTTTCAAATGCTGGCATCAATTCGCCCAGGATTTCGGTTTGACCTGCTAGCAACCTTTGTTCAAGCCACTTTTCCAAAGCTTTTTCCCAGGTGGTCTCTCCAGTTTCTTCATTTGATATCTGGCGTAGTTCTGGCGGTAGATCTCCCATCAGAATCTCTTGCCCAGAAGCCATTACCGATAACCAGCGGCAGGTATTTTCCAGCTGCCTGACATTACCAGGCCAAGGGTAATTGGTCATATAGTGTATAACTTCTTCCGAGAGGATCTTCGCCTCAACTCCTAGCTCTTTTGAAATCTTGTCGATAAAAAAGCGGGCAAGCTTAGGAATATCCTCTCTTCTTTCACTTAACCTTGGGAGATGAATTCGAATTACATTGAGTCTATGAAAAAGGTCTTCCCTGAATTTTCCTTGTTCAACAAGCTCTTCAATATTTTGGTGTGTCGCTGCAACAACCCTGACATCTACCTTTGTACTTACATGAGCGCCAACTCGGAAGTACTCACCATCTTCTAGTACGCGTAGAAGACGGGTCTGTAATTCGGTCGGCATATCTCCGATCTCGTCCAGGAAGAGTGTACCGCTATCTGCCTGCTCAAACCTTCCCTTTCTACTGGTATGCGCTCCAGTAAAGGAACCCTTTTCATGACCGAACAGCTCTGATTCCATTAGGTCTTTTGGAATAGCTGCCATATTCAATGCAATAAATGGTTTATCTGCTCGTGGACTATGCCGGTGCAAGGCATGTGCAACCAACTCTTTCCCGGTACCCGATTCACCATTAATCAATACATTGATATGAGATTTCGATAGTCTTCCAATTATTCGAAATACTTCCTGCATCGACGGTGCTTCGCCGATTATTTCTTTCGTCTCTACTTTATCTATATTTATTTCTTCAGCGATAACTTTGCTTTGCTTTGCATGCTCCCATGCACGCTGAACCAGATTAACAGCCTCATCAACATCAAATGGTTTTGGCAAGTATTCAAAGGCACCACTTTCATATGCCGATACTGCCGCATCCAGATCTGAATGTGCAGTAATAACAATTACCGGTAAATTTGGAAAGGTTTGATTTATTTTTCCAAGCAAGGTGAGGCCATCAACTCCTGGCATCCTTACATCTGTGACAATTACATCAGGCTTTTTCAGTTCCAGCTCTGCAAGGATAATGGAACCATCTTCAAAGGTTCTAACCTCCATTCCCGCCTGTTTAAAAGTTTTTTCTAATACCCAGCGAATTGATTTATCATCATCAATAACCCATACCTTCAGTGAACTATTCATTGGCGTTCTCCCAAATCATCTTCTAACGGGATTGTTATGGAAAATACTGTACACCCCGGTTTGCTTTCACACTCTATTATTCCGCCATGGCGAAAAACAATTGATTGCGATATCGATAGACCAAGGCCCGTTCCATCCGGACGGCTTGATATCATAGGCAAAAATATTGAATCGATAATTTCTTCATCTATCCCTTCCCCATCATCCTGAATATCGATTTTTACCGCTAGCTTATACCTGTGTACGCCTATGACAGCCTGACGCACTATTCTGGTGCAAAATAGTACCATCCCTCCAGCCTTAGCTGCTTCAACCGCATTGCGACTTATATTCAATATTGCTTGAATAAACTGATCTTGCCATATGCATACATCGGGAATGCTTGGATCGTAGTCAGTATAAAAATTGATTCCTTTGTGATTATCTATGAGCATTAACTGACGCACATGTTCTAGAACCTGATGGATATTTACATGTACCTTTTTTACTACATACTTACTGTCACCAAGTATTCTGGAAACCAGATTTTGTAACCTATCTGCTTCTTCAATTATTATCTTGGTATATTCTTTTAGATCATCTTCTACCAGCTCTTTTTCCAACAATTGAGCTGCTCCACGTAATCCACCTAAAGGATTTCTGACTTCATGGGCTAACCCTTTAGCTAAATTATGCATCGCGTGGCTTTGCGCAAAAAATTGTTCTTCTTTGGATATGCGGCGCTGATGATCAATTTGGGTGATCTCCACAATAATATTACCGTCATTTCCCCTGCTAACTGTGTAGTCAATTAACACCGATTTCCCGCTAACAAAAGTTATTGACTGTTCGCGAATCGTACAGCTTTGCTCCTCTTCAGCCACTGCCTTTTGCACATTTTCAATAAAGCCAGGGCTGTTTGCGACAATATTTTTCATGCTTATATTGATTATCTGTTTAGCACTTATCCCTATCAACATCTCAGCATAGGCATTTAAGTAAAGAATGTGCAAATGCTCATCCAGCAATACAACTGCTGTATGTAAATTTTCAAGTATTGTGTATTTATCTATCTCTTTCATCAGCTTCTCTAATATGTACCCATAACCTGCAAGCATCAGACCAACTATATAAGTGCCTAATTTTTAGCCATAAAACCTAGATTTATCCTGGATATTGCTATGTTATATTCTGCTAGTATAGTTCAGTTTTAGTGCATTACGCTCTGTTTTGGTGCGCATATTTTTTATATTTTTATGTTTATGAATTAATTTGTTTTCAGTAAAATGCTTATCATTTCTTATACCCCAGCGGGCCAAACCTCCTGTTTGATCGTTAGTGTAAGCATCAATTCAAGGAATATTTTATGCCTTTAGAAACTATCAATAACCTTTTTGTAGAACACCTTCCCGGCGATGGCCATAAGATGATTTTTATCCATGGTGCAGGTGGTGGTTCCTGGTATTGGCTTCCTTTTATGAAGTTCTATAATCAACGTGGATTTGATTGTTACGCCATTAACCTAAGAGGCCATGCGCCCAATCATTTTATGGATAATATCGGCGGAGTATCAATATATGATTATCTGGACGACGTTTCCGGTGTTCTGGATGAAATTGCTAGCGATAAATATACTCTGTTTGGGCATTCTATGGGTGGGCTTATTGCTCAACAATACACCGCTGATAACCCTGATAAGGTTTCTGATCTTATTGTTTTGGGCTCTGCCCCTCCTGGCCAGGTTACAATTACCCGTTCTGAGCTACCCAGACTATCTGATCGCATCCGTGCTCATCTAATTAACTGGGGTTTACGCCATGTTGCGCGTAAGAAAAAACCTGTTGTACCAGTGTATAGTGTTACCAAACGGTACATAGCTAACTGTATTCCGTCCACAGAGCAGAGGGAGTTTTTTACAAAGCTGGTTCCGGAATCTTCTCTCGCCGGAATTGAAGTTGCAGATGGGTTGATCCGAATCAATCTTTCAAAGCTGAATATTCCTAAGGCTGTGGTTTGTGGTGAGCTTGATTTTATGTCCGTAGCTTCAATGCAACATCAGCTTGCTGAACTTCATAATGCTGATCTAATAACCTATCCCAATCATGCTCACATGCTTATGATTGAGCCGGGGTGGGAAGGTATTGCTCAGGATTTGCTTGATTGGATTAATAATCAATCTTAGAAATGGTTAAAAGCAAAACCAAGGTACTACTCCTTTCTGCATATAACACGCCCAGTCATAAATCTTGGTGCAATGGTATGATCCAGCATCTTGATGATATTGACTGGACATACCTGCATCTGCCTCCGCGTTTTTTTTCATGGCGTATTCGCGGCAACCCTATCAGCTTTATGCATCTGTTTTCAGAACAACTGTCTGAAAATTATGACTTGATTTTAGCTACCTCAATGGTCGATCTATCAACAATATGCGGATTATTTCCACACCTTGGGACAGCAAAAAAGATAGTCTATTTTCACGAAAATCAGTTCGCATATCCTCAAACACCTAACACTCCTGAGCGTTTAGAACCTCTCATGGTAAACCTTTACAGCGCCTTAGCAGCTGACGAGGTTATATTTAACTCTGATTATAACCGCTGTAGTTTTTTTGTTGGTGTTAATGTTTTTTTAAAAAAAATGCCTGACCTGGTATCTGCAGATTTAGCTGAAATACTTTCCGCTAAATCTGCAGTTCTTCCTGTACCTATCAAGGATAAACAAACAAAAGTTGCTCAAGATAAGATTAAAGGTTCCATCATTTGGAATCATCGTTGGGAATATGATAAAAATCCTGAACAATTCTTTGCATCTCTATCAATACTTAAGCAACGCAAAAACGACTTTAAGCTTATTGTCATGGGCCAACAATTCCGCACAACGCCGGATATATTTGCAAAAGCTAAGCAAGAATTTGCTGAAGATATATTGTGCTGGGGAGAGCAACCGCGAGATGTTTATTTAAAATGGTTAAACCATGGGGAATATGTAGTATCAACCGCCATTCACGAATTTCAGGGTTTAGCAGTTATGGAGGGCGTACAACACGGAGCTATACCTGTTGTACCAGATCGGCTGAGTTATCCTGAGATATTTTCCTGCGAATATCTTTATGGCGAAGATGAAATCAACTTGGCAGATTTTCTGGAATTATTACTAACAGACAAAAAGGAGTTGGCTGTTCCTATTGTTGAAAAGTATAGCTGGGATAGTTTGACTCAAGATTATAGGAGCTTGTTGGAATTATAATTTGGCACAGAGGTTGGAGAAAGAAACGAGAAAATGGCGCGCCCGGGAGGAGTCGAACCCCCGACCTCACCCTCCGGAGGGGTGCGCTCTATCCAACTGAGCTACGGACGCGTGCTGTTATTCAGCCAACCTTTCCAGTTTGTCCTCAAGATAATGGATATTAGTTCCACCTATCTGGAATGCCTTATCTTCCATCAACTCTTTTTGCAACGGTACATTAGTTCTGATTCCATCAACCACAATCTCATGCAGGGCATTACGCATACGGCCAATTGCTTCATCTCGATCGTTACCATAAGCGATCAGTTTCCCGATCATTGAATCATAATACGGCGGAATGGTATAACCGCTATAGATATGGCTATCAACCCTTACACCTGGTCCACCCGGAGCATGATAGTGATCAATTTTACCAGGCCATGGCAGAAAAGACTTGGGATCTTCAGCATTTATACGACACTCTATTGCGTGGCCTTTGATCTTAACATCATCCTGAGTAATTGATAGTGGTAAACCGCTGGCGATTCGTAACTGCTCCTTAATGATATCTATACCGGTTACCATCTCTGTTACCGGGTGCTCTACTTGAACTCTGGTGTTCATCTCAATAAAATAGAACTCTCCATTTTCATATAAAAATTCGAAAGTTCCTGCCCCTCGATATCCAATGCGTTTACACGCTTCCGCACAGATTTTGCCTATCTTATTACGTTCTTTTTCAGTTATACCTGGCGCTGGTGATTCTTCAATAACTTTTTGATGCCTTCTTTGCATTGAGCAATCACGCTCCCCCAGATGGATGGCATTTCCATGATTATCTGCAAGTACCTGAATCTCTACATGGCGCGGCGTTTCCAGAAATTTTTCCATGTAAACTTCGCTGTTACCGAAAAAGTTTCCTGCTTCAGTTTTGGTGATGGTAATCGCATTTATCAAAGCAGCATCACTATGTACTACTCGCATTCCGCGGCCACCCCCGCCACCGGCAGCTTTGATAATAACCGGATATCCAATCTTGTTAGCCAACTTAGTATTCTTTTTCGGGTCATCGGAAAGATTTCCATCAGAACCAGGCACACATGGCACCCCCGCATCCTGCATACTTTTGATTGCGGAAATCTTGTCGCCCATCATATTGATTGTTTCCGGTTTAGGACCAATAAACACAAAACCGCTTTTTTCTACCTGTTCAGCAAAGTTCGCATTTTCAGCCAGAAAACCATAACCAGGATGGATACCGACTGCATCGGTGATTTCTGCTGCACTGATTATCGCAGGTATATTCAGATAACTTTCATTCGCCGGATTTGGCCCGATACAGACAGATTCATCTGCCAATTTCACATGGACTTGATCTCTATCAACCTCGGAATGAACAGCAACCGTTTTAATCCCTAACTCTTTGCACGCCCTGAGTATTCTGAGCGCTATCTCGCCTCTGTTGGCAATAACAACCTTATCAAGCATATTTTGCTCCGCAAATTAGTTGGTGACTTTCAGGTTATTCAATTATGAATAGCTGCTGACCAAACTCAACTGGCTGTCCATCTTCAACCAGAATAGCAACAACCTTTCCTGCCTTATCCGACTCAATCTGGTTCATCATCTTCATTGCTTCAATGATGCACAGATTGTCTCCAACATTCACCTGGGAACCAATTTCTACAAATGCAGGTGCGCCAGGAGAAGGGGAGCGATAGAATGTTCCAACCATTGGTGAATCAACAGTGTGTCCGTCCACTAATGGTTCTTGTGTTTCGGCAGCAGCAGAAGCTACAGATGTTTCAACCACTTGTGGTGCAGCAGGTTGCCCAACCGCTATTGTCGCAGGTGCTGCTGCAACCGGAGCTACAGAAGAATATCTGCAAAGTCTTACAGACTCTTCTCCTTCTTTGATCTCCAATTCTGAGATTCCAGATTCTTCAAGTAGCTCAATAAGCTTTTTGATCTTTCTTATATCCATACTGTAACGTACCCTTTATTGTTCCTTTATCTTTGATATTGCAGCCTGAAGTGCGTATTTATACCCATCTATTCCAAGACCACATATAACCCCTTCAGCAATATCTGAAAAGTATGATTTATGCCTAAACTGTTCTCGAGCAAAGACATTTGAAATATGTAATTCGATAAACGGCTTACCACTTGCCAGGATAGCGTCACGGATAGCAACACTTGTATGGGTATATGCCGCAGGATTGATAATTATAAACCTGATGTTTTCATCAAAAACAGCCTTTTGAATCTCTTCTACAATCAGGTGTTCAGCATTTGACTGAAAGCTCTTCAGATTTACATGATTAGTTTCCGCAATTGTTTGCAGTTCGGAAACAACATCGTCAATAGTGGTATTTCCGTAGATTTCCGGCTCTCTCTTTCCTAACAAATTAAGGTTAGGGCCGTTAACTAATAAAATTGTATCCATAGCGCTATCTTCCGTAAAAATGCTGTGATTAAGCGTATATTTTGCTGCTATTTGCTGTTTCCTTACATTCTAGCAGCCAAGCATGCACATTTTGCTTGAGTTTTGCCTTAAAGTCCAGCTTTTCCGGTTTTAACTGCTTATTTGTTGCATTTACCACCATTTTTGCCGAAGTTTTATACAATTATCCCATATCTGATTAATTTTATTGTTTCATTTCTAAGTTTTGATATCAGAAATCCGTTTCAAAGCGGCCACTTACTTCTGATATTTAATAATAATGGTCTGAATATTATTTTCCGCCAAACGAACTCTGGTCTCATTGATATCAACTAGGGTTTTAAAAGGCCCGATTCGCACTCTATGCCATTTATTCTTGCCGATATGTACATTATGTATTTCGGCTTCCAGTCCAATAAGCGCCAATTTTGCCTTAAGACGATCAGCGTCGTTAAAATTTTTAAATGATCCAGCCTGCAGCAGTAGCTTATCTTGCACAAATTTTTCTTTGCTTACATGTTTGATGTTCGTAGTTTCATCGATCTTGTTTTCATCCACCAACTCCTCTTCGGGAATTACTACCTCCATCTCTGGAAGTATGGTGTAAAACTCAAACCTAGGACGGTCATTTTCTTTTGGCTTAGACTCTTTTTGCTTTGGTGTACCTTTTATTTTATTAACACTTTTATTTGAGTTTTTTTGCTTTATGGTCGGAACTGATCTTACCTTCGTAGGTGTTGCTGGTTTTTGGCTTAGATAATAAAGCCCATATACAAATCCACCAACAAGCAAGATTGCAATACAAACAAGTTTTACTGGAAATTTTTTTACAGGTTTTTTCTCCGGCTTCCTGCCAGAGTTTTTTAAATCCTTTGCTAACAACGAAACATCCTCACGTTCTACTTACAGCCTTATTAAATGATAGCTTTACATTTCTTGTGGTGCAGAAACTGAAAGTAATTCTAACCCATTATTTAACACTTGCCTGACAGCATTAATGAGAAGTAATCGCGCATTACGTAACTTTTCTTCATCCACAATAAACACATGCGCATTATAGTAGGTATGTAGGTCATTGGATAACTCTCGCAAATAATGACATACCTGGTGAGGTTCGCGATTTTTAGCTGCATATAGAATCATTTCTGGATATTTTGCCAGAGTTTTAACTATCTTTTGTTCTTGCTCTTCTGTCAGTAATACAAGATTTTCTTCCCCTTGTTGCTGATCAAAGGTTAACCCCTTTTCCTGCAACTGGCGCATTACGCTACATACCCTAGCATGGGCATATTGAATATAATACACAGGGTTATCCGATGATTCTGATTTGGCTAGATCCAGATCAAAATCTAAATGTTGTTCTGATTTGCGCATTACATAGAAGAATCTTGCGGCATCGGTACCTACTTCATCACGCAATTCGCGCAGGGTAATAAATTCTCCTGATCTTGTGGACATTTGCGCCTTCTCACCACCACGATATAGTATTGCAAACTGCACTAATAGCACTTTCAACTTTTCTGCATTAACCCCTGAAGCTGTCATTGCTGCCTCAACCCGTGGAATATATCCATGGTGATCAGCGCCCCATACATCAATTATCTGATCAAACCCCCTGTCTACTTTATTTACATGATAGGCAATATCTGATGCGAAATAAGTATATTCTCCATTACTGCGTTTTACCGCTCTGTCTTTCTCATCCCCAAACTCGCTGGACTTAAACCACAGTGCGCCATCTTTTTCATAAATATATCCCTGATCTTGAAGTTTGGTTAGTGCCCTTTCCACAGTACCATCTTCAGTAAGTGATCTTTCAGAAAACCAGTTTTGGTAAACAATACCAAATCCTCTCAGGTCATCTTCAATATCAGCCAGGATCTGATCTAGCCCTTCGTCGAATACCGTGCGGTAACTATCCTCTAACAGCTGTTTAGCTCTGGTGATAACGGCATCGATGTATTTTTCTTTGTCACCACCATCGACTTCATCCGCAGGCAATCCATCTTTAAGTTGATATAGCTCTACCTTAAATTTATCACTGTGCTTTTCAAGCAATGACTTAGCAATGTCATGAATATAATCACCCTTATAGCCATTTACCGGAAAGGGAAATTCCAGACCTAATTGCTGTAAGTAGCGCAACCATACACTTGCAGCCAAAATATCCATCTGCCTACCAGCATCGTTTACATAGTATTCTCGGTGGACTTGATATCCGACATATTCAAGCAGATCTGCAACCGATGCCCCATAGGCAGCACCACGACCATGCCCAACATGCAGTGGTCCTGTAGGATTAGCCGATACAAACTCTACCTGAACCTTTTTTCCGGCACCAAAATTACTCTTACCAAACTGATCTTTTGCTGTAAGAATCTGCTTGATAACGGCAAACTTCTCTCCTTCATTGACAAAGAAATTAATAAACCCGGGGCCAGCAATCTCGGTCTTGGTGATTTTTGCATCTTCTCCCAGAGCTTCAATAATTAACTGCGCCAATTCCCTTGGATTCTTTCCTGCAGCCTTTGCTGTTTTTAATGCAATATTGCTAGCAAAATCCCCGTGCGCCTTGTCCCGAGTTCGATCAATTGTTATTTCACTGATTTCTCCAGTAATAACGCCATCTTGTTTTAGCAAGGTAAGTGCCTGTTCAATTTTTTCTGCAATATATTGTTTCATGTTCTTTTGCTGCTGATAAAAATCAAAATTATCCGGTTATCTCATTAGGTTTCAACTATTTTTTTGATTTTGTGACATTTTGCATCAATTAATCCCTATATCTATCTTTTACCTTTTGATTTTTCATGTAAAATTAATGGTGTAATCATAGGACGAAGCATGAATAAATATACCTTGCTCTTTTCTGCGCTTGTTGTTTTGACATCTCCAAATGTGTTAGCAGGAAAACTTTATAAATGGATAGATGAAGACGGTAAAGTTCGCTATAGCGACCAAGTTCCCGGTGAAGCCGTTAAGCGTGGCAGAAAAGAACTTTCTGACCAGGGCACTGTTGTGGGCGAACAGGGTCGTGCCTTAACTCCTGAAGAAAAGATCGAACGAAATCGCAAGCTTGCAGAAGAGCGCCTTAAATCAACTCAGCAAAATGAACGTCTCACAGCCTATAAAGAAATATTAAAACTCTATTCCGATATACAATTTTTGGATAACGCCTATAAGGTTCGGTTAGACGCTCTTGATCTGGCCATCTCTCTTTCTGAGGACCGGATTAAGTCAATGACTAAAAACCGTGAAGATATCATTAAGCGGGTTCTTGTTATTGAAAAAAGCAACCCTCGTGTCCCACTAAAATTTTATAAAGAGATTGAAAAGCTAGATAACGGAATTATGGAGCAGAAAAAAATCATAGATGAAAAAAAGCAGGAAATTATTGATACAAAAAATCACCACCAAGAAAAACGCTCACTGCTTATCGAAGCAAAAAAATGGGCCGATGAGAATATATATTAATCAGATATTTCTTACGATTCTGTTTAAATATTGACCAACTTATTTCCTCGCTATTATTACTTTCCATTGCAAGTAAAACAGCCGCTTAAGTTTTAAACAAAAGTGGCTGCCTGATTAAACACTTAAGAATTTGCCACCACAAGGTTTTACACATCTAGATTTGATACATAAAGGGCATTTTTCTCAATAAAGTCTCTTCTAGGCTCAACCTGATCCCCCATCAATGTGGTAAATATGTCATCTGATGAAACTAGGTCCTCGATTTTAACTTGAAGTAGTACCCTGTTGTTTACATCCATAGTGGTTTCCCATAGCTGATCCGGATTCATTTCCCCCAAACCTTTATAGCGCTGAATTTGCTGCCCCTTCCTGGCGTCAATCATCAACCACTCAACGACATCTTTAAATCTGGTTACCGACTGCTGCTTTTCACCGCGCTGAATCCAAGCTCCATCTTCCAACAGTCCATCTATCGATTCCCCAAGCTGGCAGATACTTATATATTCTGTTGAGCTGAAGAACTCTGGATGGATACAGATCTCTCTGATAATACCGTGAGTTTTGCGAATAACCCTAATTTCATAGTCATAACCTTCTACACCGGTATCAAGAACCGCTTCATACGATGACCCTGTTGGCAAATCTTTATTAACCAATTCCATCAGTTTAATCATCCATTTTTCTACGATAGCGCTATCTACAACATCTTCACTATTGAGCTGTTCTAGATGCATCATTTCAGTCAACAGATGGTGATCATATTTTTTATCCAGCCTTTCTATTGCTGAATTTACCGATAAATACTTTCTAACCAAAATTTCCAATGCTTCACCGCTCATAGCTGGAGCATCAGTGCTGACATGAAGCTCAGCAGAGGATATCGCTAGCTGCAGAAGATATTCCAGTAGCTCTGCATCATCTTTAACATAGGTTTCCTGCTTTCCTTTTTTTACCTTATACAGGGGCGGCTGCGCTATGTAGATATAGCCATTTTCAACCAATTCCGGCATTTGTCTGTAGAAGAATGTAAGTAGCAAGGTACGGATGTGAGCACCATCGACATCAGCATCAGTCATGATAATAATACGATGATATCTAAGTTTTTCCAGATTGAATTCATCTTTACCAATACCGCAACCAAGTGCTGTAATCAAGGTTCCCACCTCTGCTGAGGATAACATTTTATCGAAACGCGCCTTTTCTACATTCAGGATTTTTCCTTTTAGCGGCAGGATCGCCTGGAACTTTCTATCCCTACCTTGCTTGGCTGAGCCACCCGCAGAGTCACCCTCCACCAGATACAGTTCACACAACGCCGGATCTTTTTCCTGACAATCTGCTAGTTTTCCTGGAAGCCCAGCTATATCCAATGCCCCTTTTCGACGAGTCATCTCACGCGCTTTACGCGCTGCATCACGAGCTCGTGCAGCCTCAATTATTTTGGATACAATCTCTTTTGCTTCAGCAGGATTCTCAAGCAAGAATTCACTCAATTTTTCAGCTACCACAGACTCGACTATCCCTTTCACCTCAGAAGAAACTAGCTTATCTTTGGTCTGAGAGGAAAACTTAGGGTCCGGAACTTTAACAGAAAGAACTGCAGTTAAACCTTCACGCGCATCATCACCCGATGTAACAACCTTATCTTTCTTGCCCGCCTGGTTTTGTTCCATATAGCTTTTAAGGGTTCTGGTGAGGGCCCCTCTAAATCCAGCTAAGTGAGATCCGCCATCTTTTTGCGGGATATTGTTGGTAAAACAGTACACGCTTTCCTGATAGGAATCGTTCCATTGCATCGCCACTTCTACACCAATCCCCTCTTCTTCAATCTCGGTATTGCAATAGAATACTGATTTATGCAGTGGTGTTTTTTTGGTATTTAGGTGCTCAACGAAAGATCTGATTCCGCCCACATATTCAAAAATATCTTCTCGATCATCACGCTCATCTATCAAATGAATCTTAACGCCGGAATTTAGAAATGATAATTCGCGCAATCTTTTTGACAGCACTTCATATGAAAATTCAGTGATTTTAAATGTATCTGGGCTTGGTTTAAAAGTGATCTCAGTACCGCTGATCTCTGTTTCACCAATCTCTTTGAGCGGAGCTTGCGGCTCACCATGTTTATATTCCTGCTGATAAATTTTCCCGCTTCTTCTAATAGTAAGGCGCAAATATTTAGAAAGGGCGTTGACAACCGAAACACCTACACCGTGCAGACCGCCAGAAACCTTATAGGAATTATCATCAAATTTTCCACCAGCATGCAGAACTGTTAGGATAACCTCAGCCGCAGATCTTCCCTCCTCTTCATGCATATCAACAGGAATTCCACGCCCGTTATCCGAAATAGAAATAATGCCACCGGTATGAACAGTCACCTTGATCTCAGAACAATGCCCTGCCAATGCCTCATCAATAGAGTTATCTACAACCTCAAAAACCATGTGGTGCAAACCGGAACCATCATCGGTATCACCAATATACATACCAGGTCTCTTTCTTACGGCATCCAAGCCCTTTAAGACTTTAATATTCGAGGAATCATATTCTTGTGACATTTAAT
>QZLE01000132.1 GCA_004796365.1 Gammaproteobacteria bacterium
AACGAGAATGGAAAGGTTTTTAAAGCTCCAAGCGGGGCGACAAATGTAACCACTTTTAAGATCTATAGATACGATCCTGATAGTGGTGAGAATCCTCGTATGGATACATACGAGCTGGATATGGATAAATGTGGTCCAATGGTTCTTGATGCTTTGATAAAAATCAAAGATGAGATTGATCCAACACTTACATTTAGACGCTCATGTCGTGAAGGTATTTGCGGCTCATGCTCTATGAACATCGGTGGTGAGAACCACCTAGCATGCACTAAAGATCTTGAAGATTTAGGCAAAGAGGTAACTATCTATCCTCTGCCCCACTGTGCTGTAATTAAGGATTTAGTACCTGACTTCACCCACTTTTTTGCACAATATGCATCGATTGAACCATGGTTAAAAACCGAGTCTCCAGCTCCTGCTGGTAAAGAGCGTTTGCAGTCTCCTGAAGACAGAGCAGAACTTGATGGATTGTATGAATGTGTTTTATGCGCATGCTGTTCTACTAACTGTCCAAGCTATTGGTGGAATCCGGAGCGCTATCTTGGCCCAGCTGTGCTGCAGCAAGCTTATAGATGGATTGCAGATACTCGTGATGAATCACAAGGTAAGCGCTTAGAGTTTATAGATGATGCATATAAACTATATAGATGTCATACTATAATGAGTTGTACCAAGGCATGTCCAAAAGACCTTAACCCCGCTAGGTCTATTGCCAAGATAAAAAAGCTGATGATTCGCAAGCACAGTTAGTTTGCAAGTACTGATAGTTAATAAGAAAGACTAAAATGTCAGAAAAAAATCTGTTGTGGAATTGTCGCAGAGGCATGAAAGAACTTGATGTAGCCATAGAAAGATTTATGGCTACCAGGTTTGATCAGCTCTCAAATAAGCAAAAAGAAGTTTTTTATGAGATTTTAAAAACAGATGACGGAGAGTTTTTTGCCTGGCTGATTGATAGCTATGAGCCGCAAAACGAGAGTTATAAAGAGATTGTCAAAATGCTGCAGGAAGGGATTAAGTAGTCCTTTATCTGTAATTGATAAGAAAAGCATAACCAGGTAGGCAAAGCAACGTCGTGGTACGTCATTCCTGCTTTCTTTGGAATGACGGATAATAGTTTTGGTTAGGGGTTATTTTAATTTTTGGTAATGTGGATGGAAGAAGAAAATTTTTTTGAGTGTGATCGTTATAAAGACTGTTTTGATCATATTTTTGCAGCGATTATTGTCTGTGATAGCAAAGGTTATATTATTGCAGCAAACCCATCAGCCTCATGCATATTTGAAAAAGATTTTTCTCAATTTGAAGGCAAAGTTAGTATTTACGATTTGACTGCAGAACATGAAAAGCATGTTCTTGAGCAGCTAATGGAATCCAGTTTCAATGAATGTGGTATTTTTTCTGAATACAATCCGCATGAAGTGCAGTTTATCAGTGATTCAGGAAAAACAATCCTGGCAAATACTTTCGTAGCGCAAAATCAGAATCGAGATTATATATTCACCATTACAGACATTTCTGATCTGAAAAAAAATGAAGTAATTGCGCAAGAAAGAGAAAAACAGCTGCTTGATTTGACTAATAATCTTCATGGTGCTGTTTATCAGTTCATATATGTGCCTAACAAAAAACCTGAGTTTTTATATGTCAGTGATGGTATTGCTGATGTTTATGAAATCACCAAAGAAGAACTTGAGCTGGATCCGAATGCAATCCAAAAGCTTTTTTATGCGGATAACAAAAACAGTTTTGCTACGGCTGTGTTGGAAGCGTTCTTGGAAAAAAAACCATGTGAGATCGAACATCAGATAAAAACCAGGTCTGGAAAGAAAAAGTGGGTCTATGCAGTTGCAAACCCGCATAGAATGTCCGATGGAAAACTTATCTGGACTGGTTATTCAATGGATATAACTGAGCAGAAAAATGCTCAGGAAAAGATAAGAGAATCAGAGCAGCGCTTGCGTATTCATACCCAGTTTTCTCCTCTAGCATATATAGAATGGGATACGGAATTATGTGTAAAAGAATGGAATACAACAGCAGAGACAATATTTGGTTTTAACAGAGATGAAGCTATCGGCAGGCATGCGTTTGATTTATTTGTACCTCCTGAGCTATATGATGAAACTAAAGAAATATGGAATCGACTGCTCAGACAATCAGGCGGTTACAGAACCGCTGCAAAGTGTATTAATAATCTCGGGGAATATGTATATTGCGAGTGGTATAACACCCCTTTATTTGACGAGAAGGGCAATATTATCGGTGTGACTTCGATGGTGCTGGATATATCTAAACGTAAACAAGCTGAAATTGCCCTTAAACAGAGTGAACAAAGGTTCAGAAACGTTGCTGAAATAGCATCGGACTGGATATGGGAAACAGATGCCGAAGGCAAATTTACCTATGTTTCTGATAGATATTCAAAAGTTATTGGCATACCTGCAGAAAAAGTTATTGGTAAGCACTTACGCGACATGTATGTATCAGAAGATCCTAAAAAGAAAAGAGAGTGGTTGCAGGCTGTAGATGATATTCTGAATCACAAAGGCTTTTGGGATTATGAATTCCAGGTTGAAATGTCAGGGCAAAGACCTCGTTGGTTCCGAATTAGTGGTGCGCCATTTTTTGACAATACCGGAAATTACCGGGGCCATAGAGGAACAGGTACTGATACCACAGAGCAAAGAGTTGCTGAAAATGCGTTAATAGCTAGTGAAGAGAAGTTCAGGCATATTGCTGAAACATCTTTTGACTGGTTTTGGGAAACTGACTCAAACGATTGTTTTAAATATGTGTCTGAAGGATTTTTAAAGTCACTTAATATGACAAAAGAAAATGTTATCGGAAGGCATATCAAGGATATGCTGGTAGTTTCCAATAACGACCAAATCAAAGCATGGCACAAGTTTCTCGATGATATTGATGCCAGAAGATCATTTAAGGATTATCAATACCAAACTCCTTCCCAGAATGGAAATCCCCGGTGGTTTAAGGTAAGTGGAGCTCCTTATTTCGGCCATTATGGTGAATATATGGGGTTCCGCGGTGCAGGGGTTGATATGACGACGGAAAAGATGATCCTTATTGAAAATAACAAGTGTCACCGGCGTATGCAGGAAATTATCTCTATGATTGGGGTAGTTGTCTGGGAAACTGACAATAGTCTTAAACTGAATTTATTATCCGATAACTGTAAAGATATATTTGAAACAAACAAAGAAAATTTACTATCAAGAAATATTAAAGAACTATTTGTTAATGAAAGTGGTTCTGTAGTACAAGAAATTGACGCAAGACGCTTGTTTGTCGATCAGGTAGTGGTCCTTTCTGGCGTTCACTTTGATGGTGATGAAGGTTGCCGATTTGAGATTTCAGGAAAGCCATATTATGATCATACCCATGAATTTCTGGGGTATCGCGGCACATGCAAACGAATTGATAATAGCAAATAGATAACCAGCAAGGATACAAAGATGAGTACAACATCTACCAATATCGCGGGGATAAGGTTAGAAAAATACGCGCTAAACGCGTCCGGGCCTGATTGCACCACACTTGAAGAGCTAGAAAAAATTGGTAACTCTGATTGTGCTGCAATTATGATGAAATCATGCACACTTGAACCGCGTGAAGGAAATCCAGAACCAAGATACCAGCGCCTGGATTTTGGTGCAATCCAAGCGATGGGGTTGCCTAATCTAGGCTATAAGGAATATATCAAGTTTGTTTCCGAGTTGAAAAAGTATAATAAGCCTGTCATTGCCAGCCTGTCTGGGATGTGTATGGCAGATAACCTGCAGATGGTAAAAGAGTTTCAGGATACAGATGTAGATATTATCGAGGTTAATTTTTCTTGCCCAAATATTATAGGTAAGCCTCAGCTCGGCTATGACTTTGAGCAGACAGATACGGTTCTAGGCAAAATTTGTGAGATTAATGATAAGGTTATTGGAGTGAAGCTGCCTCCATATTTTGATTTTTCGCACTTTGATTCTGTTGCGGAAATAATGCTTCGTCACAATGTTCAGTTTGTTTCTTGTATTAACTCTCTGGGTAATACTATGATAATTGACCCGGAAACAGAGTCGCCGATTATTAAACCCAAAGGAGGGTATGGGGGGCTTTCTGGGGAATATGTTAAACCTGTGGGACTTTCTAATGTTAGAGCTTTTTATGAGCGCTTTGAAGGCAAGATACAGATCTTCGGTGTTGGCGGAATCGTAACCGGAACCGATGCCTTTGAGTATCTGTTAGCTGGTGCTGATGCCGTGCAGATTGCAACTACCTTCGAAAAAGAAGGCGCAGATTGTTTTACCCGTATCGATAATGAACTGAAGGCAATTATGGGCAGAAAAGGTTATGCTTCCATTGATGAGGTTAAGGGTAAATTAAAGGCTCTGTAGTCAATATTAATTAATGTTGAAGGGGCGAACTTATGTGTTCGCCCTTTTTTAT